>NZ_JACAGG010000026.1:0-40961 GCF_030324375.1 Empedobacter sp. R132-2 | reverse complement strand
TGCGATATAAATGGTTTTATTAATTACTTTGGAACCTTCTCTAACCTTAAAAACAATTCCGTCCATCCAAACGATTAAATAAACAGGTTCTAATGGACGATTTTGCCAAGCTATAATGTCAGAGGTGATAGCATCTGTTATACGAGAAATCGTGGATTGAGAAACGTCAAAATTGTAGACCTCTCTGATCTGTTCTTCAATATCAGAAACGGACATTCCCTTGGCGTAAAGCGATACAATAACGTTTTCTAAGCCTTCTACCATGCTTTTTCGTTTAGGGATAAGCATCGGATTAAAACTAGCATCACGATCTCTAGGGACCTTTATTTCTTCTTCGCCATAACTCGTTTTTATCTTTTTGCTAGAATAACCATTACGCGCATTTTCTTGCTTGCGTAAATCATACTTGTCGTAATCCAGGTGAGCATCTAACTCACCTTCTAACATTTTTTCAATCCCTCGCTTTTGTAAGTCTTTGAGAAAGTTTTGGAGTTCATCGCCAGTTTTAAACTGTTTGAAAAAATCATCCGGAAATAGGTCTTTTGTTTCCAAAAATATGTAAATATTAAATGTATAAAAAAAATTCTGCTCGATTTTAACCCAAGCAGAATTTTATACTTACACAGTTTTTGGTACAGTGTCTTTTATAAATTTGATTTTTTTATCAAAATTAGTTTTTTGGAGCTTGCCCAATTAAATCCATAAATTGATCTAACTTAGGTAAGATAATAATTTGTGTACGACGATTTTTAGATTTTCCTTCCGCAGTAGCATTTGTAGTTAATGGGTTATATTCTCCACGTCCACCAGCTGTTAAACGTTTACCATCAACACCGTATTGGTTTTGTAATGCTTGTACAACAGAAGATGCACGTAAAGCAGATAAATCCCAGTTGTTACGGATGTTTGGTTTAGAAATTGGCACATTATCTGTGTTACCTTCAATCAATACATCGTAATCTTTATAATCGTTGATGATTTTCGCAATTTTACTTAAAGTTTCTCCTGCAGCAGGTGAAATTTCGTAGCTACCAGATTTGTACAACATGTTATCAGCTAACGAGATGTAAACAACACCTTTTAATACTTTAACATCAACATCTTTTGCTTCATTGCTAGATAAAGAACGCGTTAAGTTGTTTGTTAAAACCATATTCAAACTATCCGATTTGCTTTTCGCATCGATCAAATGTTTGATGTATTTGTTAGACTGATTGATTTCGTTCACTAATTCAGAAACGTTTTTAGAACCACCATTAATACAATTTTTCAATTGTTCTTGTAATTGTTTAATTTGATTTCTTTCACTCTGAACTGTGTTTTCGTACTGACCTTGGTTAGATTCAAAATTAGCTAATTTAGCTTTCGCTACAGCCAATTCTGTTTGACATCCTTGGTTCTCAGAATAAGCAGAATTGAATTTATTTTGTAATTCATCATACTTCTTCTGACTCACACAACTAAATAAAGTTGAAGCAGCGATAACCGCTACTGGCAAAATTGAAACTTTCATAATTATTTTTTTTATTTCAGTTATACGAATATATGTTATTATTTTTTATTGCGAGTATATATTCTGCAAAAACCATGCTGTAAAAATATAAAACTCCTACAATCATTTGGTTGTAGGAGTTTTAACCTTAATATTTTATTTCTATTGTATTAATCCTGAGGAATATATAAAACCTGACCTGGATAAATCTTATCTTCGTGTTTTAACATTGGTTTGTTTGCTTCGAAAATTTTTGGATACTGCATTGGATCTCCATAAACTTCTTTTGCAATTTTAGATAAAGAATCTCCACTTTTTACAGTATACATTGTCTTAGATAAATCTGGAATCTCAATTCTCAAAGGTGTTTTCAATGTTAATTGATCTTCTACTCCTTCCACTCCATCAATGTTACCTGCTGTTGCTAAAATTTTTTGTTTCTCGTTGATGTCCAACGCTTGTCCAGCTACTACAATTTTATTTCCATCAGCAGAAAAAGTTACTCCTGACAAATCAAATCCTTGTTTTGCAACTTGTTCTTGTACTTTAGCTGCTTTTTCTTCTGGTGTTTCTGCACCTCCGAAGACTTTTTCTCCGGCATTTTTGATAAATGAAAATAATCCCATAACGAGTTGATTTTAATAATATTTATTTGTTGATATTTAGTAAATATATAATTTCTCTAACAATTATCGTGCAATTGATGAATATTTCTTTTTTAAATTTTCTGTAATCGAGCGTTGTTGCTGAATTTGACTTGTTAATTGATTAATTTTTGCGTCTAAACCTTTATCGTTCTCTTCAGCAGTTTGTATTTTTCCGCTCAATGTTACTACTTGATCTTCTATCGATCGCAAAGAATTTTCTGTTTTTATCTTTTTCTTCATCAAGCCATCAGTTACTTTATCATTTGATTCTCTTTCCAATTGATTCACCACCAAATCCAATTTATCACCCAAAGCTTGCTTTTTACTTTCTAATTTCAATAAGGTGTTATTATCTTTTAGATATGATTTGATCGAATTTCCTTTTTTCAATTGTGCATCAGCGTTATCTTTTGTCAATCGAATCATATTTTCGTTCGCTAACCTCAACTCATTTCGTACACAACCTTGTTTCGTTTTAGTCGCTAAATCTTGCAATTGCGCATAAATTTTATCAAACTCTGCCGAATTACTATTAAACGTCATTCCATTTTGATCTGTTAATGTATTAATCACGGTCGTTTTTCCATTTTCTTCATCAACCAAACTAATCACAGATTTATACACATCTTGCGAATTTTTGAACTTGATATTACTCGCTTCGTGTTTTTTCAAAAAAGCAGAAGAACCTTCTTTGTTCGTTACCCAATTTTCCCACGATTTCACAATCAAATTCTGCGCACAATTATCCGTAGAAAAAGCAAAAGATTTCAGTTCTTGTCCGTTCATTTCGTACTCAACTTCAAACAATCCTTCATCAGATTGTGCATTAACATAAGCTGATGTTAACAAAGTTGTAATGGCTAAAAGTAATAGTTTCATCAAGTTGATAGTTTAAATTTATGTTCACAATTATTTATCCAATTTACAAAATATCGGAGTTTAAGAAAAGATGTTGTACAGATTTTTTAGAATCATTAATTTTAACCAGAAATTAATCAAACCGCATGCAAACAAAAATTTTATTAATCTATACAGGAGGAACAATCGGAATGGCGAAAGATTATGGCGACCAATCCTTGAAACCTTTCAATTTTGATAATTTGTTAAAACAAATTCCAGAGTTAGGTCTTCTAGATTGTTCTTTCGATTATCATAGTTTCGATACGCCTATAGATTCGTCTGATATGAAACCTAAATATTGGATAGAAATTGCCGAAACCATTCAACAAAACTACGAAAACTATGATGGTTTTGTTGTTTTGCACGGAACAGATACAATGGCGTATACAGCTTCTGCAATGAGTTTTATGATTGATAACCTCGAGAAACCTGTCATTTTCACTGGTTCACAATTACCAATTGGAGATTTGCGCACAGATGCGAAAGAAAACTTAATTACTTCGATTCAATTGGCTTCGTTACGTAAAAATGACAAACCAATTATCAAGGAAGTTTGTGTGTATTTTGAATATAAATTGTTTCGTGCGAATAGAACAACTAAGATTAATGCAGAAAACTTTGATGCTTTCGAGTCGCCGAATTATCCAGTAATTGGAGTTTCCGGTGTTCATCTGGAAGTGAAAGAAGATTTATTGTTAAAAAATGTTGTTACGGATAAACTTTCGATCAACAAAAATCTAAATGCTGATGTTGGTGTCTTGAAGATTTTCCCTGGAATGAATCGTTCTTTTATCGAAAGTGTTTTAAACGCTCCGAACATGAAAGCTTTTATTATTGAGGCTTTCGGAACAGGAAATATTTTTACCGATAGTTGGTTTATTGAATTGCTGGAAGAAGTAACGAATAAAGGAGTTCATCTTATCATCAACACGCAATGTGCTGGCGGAATGGTAGAACTTGGACGTTATGCTACAAGTGATGCGTTACTAAATATGGGCGCAATTTCGAGTTATGATTTGACAATGGAAGCTGCAATTACCAAAGCCATTTATTTATTAGGTCAAAACCTTTCGAAAGAAGAATTCAAAACGCAATACGAAGCAAACTTGAAAGGTGAACTTCGCCATCATTTTTACAATGATTAAATCAAAATAATATAAAACGAAAAAAATCTCTACTTGGTAGAGATTTTTTTATGTTCTAAATTTTATTTCTTCCCCGACATTGAAGCGCCATCAGATTCTCTTAATTTGAAAAAGATGTAAGTTGATAAAATTGTCATCACGCCCATCGTCAAAAATGAATAACGAAAAGCTTGTACTTCCACTCCATTTACAAATCCTGCTTGTCTAAAAACACCTAAAATTAATGCAGCTACAGAAATTCCAAATGTTAGTGATAATTGTTGTGTAACCGATAATAAACTATTCCCTTCGCTGGATGTATTTTCGTCCAAATCTGCTAAAGACAAGGTATTCATCGCCGTAAATTGAATTGAACTAAAAAATCCATTCAAAACCATTAACGGAATGATATAATAAATTGGTGATTTCGATTCTAAAAAGAAAAACATACAAATGATTAATCCTAAAGTTATTGTATTGGAAATCAACATATTTCGATAACCAAATTTATTCACAATTGGCACAACAAACGATTTTGCAATAATGTTACTTGTTGCAGATGGAATCATAATTAATCCCGCTACAGTAGCCGAATATCCATAACCAACTTGCAATAAAAGCGGAATAAGAAAAGGTATTCCTCCAATTCCTAATCGTGTAATAAGATTTCCTATAATACCAATTCGCAAAGTTCTAATGTTAAACAAATTCAAATCGATTAAAGGATGTTGTTTATGTTTTGCATGATAAATATACAAACCAATCAAAAAGGCAGAAACTACAGTCAATGCCAATACAGTTTGCAGGCCAATCACACGAGAAGATGTCAATTCCATAATCAATGTTAAGACAGTAACTCCTCCACTAAAAAGAATCAAACCTCTGATATCAAATTTAAAAACTGGATGTTTAAAATCGGGGATCGCAAAAGTTGTCATCCAAAGTGCAATAATTCCGAATGGAATATTCACGATGAAAATCCAATGCCATGATAAAGTTTCAACCAAAATACCTCCAATTGTTGGTCCTAAAAGTGGTCCTATTAACCCTGGTATGGTGATAAAATTAATTACTTTTAATAATTCACTTTTTGGATAAGCATATAAAATTGCTAAACGTACAACAGGAACCATCATCGATCCTCCAATCGCTTGTATAACGCGTGAAATGACTAAAAAAGGTAAAGTTGTGGCAAATGCGCAAAGTGTGGATCCAAGTGTAAAAATCAGTATAGCAGATTGAAAAACTTTTTTCGTTCCGTATTTATCCGAAAGCCAACCACTCAAAGGAATTAACAAAGCGATTGTTAACGTATACGCAACAATAATCGACTGAATTTCTAAAGGCGATTTTCCTAATTCTTTTGCAATTGTAGGTAAAGATGTATTTAAAATTGTAGCGTCCAAAGCTTGCATAAAAATTGCCATCGCACCAAGCCATGGCAAAAACTTCAACATTTTTGGACTTAAAATATGATCTGAATTCATTCAAATTCCTATAGCAAATTCTATTCCTATTTTAACATTTCGAAAAATCATTGAAAAAGATTAAATTTGAACTATGTTTCTCAACGCGCATACACATCATTTATCCGATCAAACAGATGTTTTGGAACTGTATAATCAGTTTCCAAATGAGTTGAATAATGAAGCTAAATTATTTTCAATTGGGATTCATCCAGCTTACATCAAAACCTCATCAATAAAGGAAGAAATCGAAATTATTAATCAAACTATTTCGAATAAAAACTGTTTAGCAATCGGTGAAATTGGATTAGATAAATTGTGCGAAACAGATTTTGAATTACAAATCAACGTTTTTAAAAAACAGTTAGAAATTGCGATGCAATATCAACTTCCAGTCATTATACATTCGGTTCGTGCTTATCAAGAAATTTTACAGATTCGAAAACAAATGAAATTGACGATTCCGTTTATTTTTCATGGTTTCAATAAGAATGAACAGTTACTCAATCAAATTATTGCGCAAAATTGTTTTGCATCTTTTGGTAAAAATCTTCTATCAAACAAAAACTTACAAATTATATTTGCAAATCTTTCTGCGAATCAATTCTTTTTGGAGAATGATGCAAGCGAAATTTCTATTGAAGAAATTTATACTTTTGCAGCGGATTTGAGAAAAATTACAATCGAGGAATTACAACTTCAACAAGCGAAAAATTGGAAAGCAGTTTTCGGTTACGAAGTTCAATCATAATTAAAATACATTTCAATGGCAGTTTGGCAAGAAAGAGCTGAATTATTATTCAAAGAAGAAGGTTTAGAAATCCTAAAAAATTCGAACATTTTAGTTGTTGGTTTAGGTGGAGTTGGCTCTTTTGCCGCAGAATTTATCGCACGCGCAGGAGTTGGAAAAATGACAATTGTTGATGGTGATACTGTTGATATTACAAATATTAATCGACAATTACCCGCTTTACACTCAACTGTTGGAATGAACAAAGTAGACATCGTTGGCGATCGTTTAATGGACATTAATCCTGAATTAGAATTAACGCGTATCAACGAATTTTTGAGTCCAGAACGTACACACGAAATCGTCACACCAGATTTTGATTATGTGTTAGATTGCATCGATTCTGTTACACCAAAAATTAATTTGATTTTAGCTGCAAAACGCAAAAAAATTAAAGTAATCAGCAATATGGGCGCTGGAGGAAAATATTTGGCAAGCAAAGTACAAGTGCGTGATATTAGTAAAACAGATGTTTGTCCTTTGGCAAAAAATGTTAGAAAACGATTAAAAAAAGAAGGAATTAATAAAGGTGTAAAAGCTGTTTTTTCGACAGAAGTTCCTGATGAATCTTCGGTTAAATTAACGGATGGAAAAAATTATAAAAAATCGTTTTACGGAACTAATTCGTGGATGCCTGGTTTATTCGGGTTGCATGCGGCAGAAACGGTGATTCGACATTTATTAAAAAAAGATAAATAATTAAGTACTTTCTTAAAGATTTAATTAATTTAGTTGCGAATTAACAAAGAGACGAAAAAAATGAAAATCAATTACGATTATATCACATACGAGGATGTTTTGAGAGCACGTCAATTTATGTACGAGCAAGCGTTGGAACAGAATGCGACTAATTCGTTGTTGAACACTGCGAGAGATTTATTTGGAAACAGCAATTTCGAGATGTGTATCAAAATTTGTGAAGGTTTATTGGATGCGAAAGACCCAAAACAATTGTACGATGCTAAGAAATTAATTGCTTTATCATATTATAGTTTACAAGATTTTGAGAATGCGGATAATGCATTTTTCGATATCGCTCAAAACTCTGATAATTCAGACGATTGGTTTAATGTTGTCATTTCTGCAGCTTTAAATAAAAATATCGAACGTAGTAAAGAATCTTTTGGAATTGCATTAGAAAAATACACGAAATTTGGTCATCAACGTAATATGCCTTCAGTACAATTGATGTTGCATTATATGATTACGTTAGAAACTGTAAAAGAATACGTTTTGGCTTTGGAACAATGTAGAATGTTGGTACAAGTTTACGCTAAATTGAAAAAAACAGACGAAAAATTCTTAAGTTCTCGTGGTTTAGAACAAATCGAAAACTTTTTGGAAACTGCAAAACCAGTTTTGAAAAAAGCGAAAAAGAAAGAATTAACAGAAATCAAAAAAGAATTGGTTGAAGCCTTAGACGCAAACGGCGTAGAAAAAGTAGAAGCTTTTTTTGCTGAGTTTTAAGAAAATTATTTTTACGAGAAATATAAAATCCACTTCGAGAGAAGTGGATTTTTTGTTTTAATTATTTTCTTTGATAAAATTATAAATTTTCATTGTTAATTTTTGAGCTTCATCTGTAAGTTGATTAAAGTCTAAAAGAACATTCACTACACCTTGAGCAAATTGGACTTTTTCTTTTATTGTTCCACTCTCATTTTTATACATTTTATTTAGTCCTTCAATATGATTATCTATAAAAGTACCTATTGCAGTGTTAGGATTAAACTTTGCTTTATCCTTAAATTTTATACTTTCTTTATCTTTCGTTTTATCAATTAATTTTAAAGTTTCTAATAAAATTTCTTTAGTTAATAAATTTTCTATTTCTTTAGCTTGCAGACAATAATATTGATCTCCTAATTTTTGTTGAAGTTTAGTAAACCTTTCATATTTAGCGCCTGATTTAGCATTATCGCTATCTGTTAAAAGAAATAATTTACCACACAAACGCTCTACATTAATACCAGAAGTATCTAAAAAACTCCAATGTGTAATATTATTTCCTCCATATTCTACAAAAGAGTAATGAATATCTTCAAAATATTTTTTAGATTCTTTTGATAAACTTTCTTGATAAAGTTCTAAATACTTTCTGATATAAATTCTATCTGTTATTCCTTCTACCCAAATTGTACAATTCGTTAGAAAAACAGATGAATTTTTAACACCTAAATGTTCTAATAAAGTTATATCTGGATTATCAATATTATGTATAAAAAATTGTTCTTTTTCCTTAGTAAATTTGTAAACAGAAATTTCTTTATAATCTAATGTCATATCCAAAAAATGATTAGAATGAGTTGTAAAGAAATATTGAAACTCTTCAAAACCTTTCGTGTTCAATAAAGTTTCAATTAAAATACGTTGGAAACCTGGATGTAAATAAACATCAGGTTCTTCAATATAAATCTTAAGGTTTTTTCCTTTATTAAAAAATAAAGGATAAGTAAGAATAATAATTGCTTGTACGCCTTCCCCTAAATTATATATTGGTCTATCTTCTTCACCTTCGATATTAATGTAAACATCTTTTTCTTTTAATCTTGGAATAATGGTAATCTTCTTATTCTGGAAGAATGTTTGACTCAAAAATATTTCAAAATCTTTTACTAACTTTCTTTGCTCGTAATTTCCAAGTAATAATTCTTGAACATCATCATAAAAAGATAAACCTGTAAAAATAGATTTAATAGATTCATCTGTATTAAACTCAAGTTTCGCATCTTTAAAATAATCATTTTTTGTTCTTTCAAAATAAAAATCTTCTCTCGTAAATTCCTCATTTTGATAATTAATGCTTCTTAAACCACGAAGAATTGGAATATATATTGCTTTGTTTGAAAAATCTAATTTTAAAAGATTATTATTAAAATCAACTTTATTAAAATTATCCTTTAAAGATTTTAAATTATTATATATATCTTTATTAATTCCATGATAACTTGAATATTGTTTATTTAAATCAATTTTATTGTATTCATCGAACAAAATCACTAATTCTTCTTTATCATATTCATCTTTAATATAAAAATTATCTACATTAAGCCTATTATCAACTTCATATGGATAATTTATCTTCAGATTTTTTATATTAATTGATACTTCATCATAAATTTCGCTTAACTCAATTAATTTTAATTGAATTAGATTATATCTGATTTCTTCAATTGAGAACAAATCTCTCAAAAAACGACTTTTTCCAGAATTATTAGGTCCGATAAAAATGTTAATTTTAGAAAGATTATTCAAATTATTTTCCTCGCATTCTGTTTGATATTGTTTTGTTACATCAGTTTTAAGCTGTAAAGATTTAAACATAAAATTTCCTAATAGATTTCTACTAAAATACAATATTCTGTATACTTAATAAATTTCATTCTAAATTTTAAAATAATTTCAATTTTTTCAAACGTGTGTTTTTCAAAATAAATAATCTTTTTATAGCTTTATAACTATTTAATTAACACATGAGTCACGGAAAACTAAGAGAAGATCATAATTGCCAAAATTGTGGACATTACGTAGAAGAACATTATTGCACACATTGCGGACAAGAAAATGTAGAAACACGTCAACCGTTTCACTTTTTATTTACTCACTTTATCGAAGATTTTGTTCATTACGATGGAAGTTTTTGGCAAACAATCAAAAAACTATTTTTGAAACCTGGAGTTTTAACCAAAGAATATTTGAGTGGTAAACGAAATAGTTCTGTTAATCCTGTTAAAATGTACATTTTTGTCAGTTTTGTAACGTTTTTCCTTATTTCTATATTTCCTTCTCATAAAACTGAATATAATGATAGTTCCAATGAACCTATATCAATAGAAAATACTGAAAAAATTCAAAAAGCACTTAATGCTACAATAGACACTTTACAGAACAAAGGATTGACAACTGTCGAGCAAAGTGCAAAAATAAAATCTGAAGTTGAAAAAAATAAAAATGCAAACTCTTTAGAAGATTTGAACGAGGAATCTATTGAAAACTTGCAATCTAAAGTAAAAAATAACGTTCCAATATTATCTCCCTTTATTGAAAAATACCAAGAGTTGAGAAAAAGAAAGGTTTCTGACGATCAATTAGGAGAAGCTATTGTTGAGAAATCTTTGCATGTCATTCCGAAAGTTTTGTTTGTATACATGCCTTTGTTTGCTTTCTTCTTATGGATTTTTTACAACAAAAAGAAATGGTGGTATTTTGATCACGGAATTTTTACACTGCATTATTTTACGGTAATTCTTTTATCTATTTTAGTAATTTTTCTTTTGAATAAACTTTCAAATTATATTGATAGTAATGCTGTATCAGCCATAATAGCTTTGATTAATACATTGATTGTTTTATATATTATTGTTTACTTTTTCCTTGCATTGAAAAAACTCTATAACCAAGGATTTATCATTACAACAATTAAAGGTGCTATACTTTTAGGAATTAATACGTTTATTTTCTCAATAATTGTTATTGGAATTATTATGTATTCATTTCTTCATGTTTAATCAAGATTATTAGGCAATCACGTATGATGTGTTCCTGAAACAAGTTCAGGATAACTTAAGTTGAACTCGTTTCAGCTTCGCATTAAATTTAGATTCCTTCTTTTGTCGGAATGACAAATTCAAAAAAATAACATAAAAAAAGCCTCGCAAATGCGAGGCTTTCTAACTTCTAATATCTAGATTCTAATTTCTATTTATTACGGTATTCATTCCAAGTTTTGATTTTTAAATCATCCATCGATAATTTTGTAAATGCATTAATGAAAGCCGAAGCTAAACGTGCATTTGTTACCAACGGAATATTGAAATCTACAGCTGTACGACGAATTTGATAATCGTTGTCTAATTCCGCTTTTGTTAAGTTTTTCGGAATGTTGATCACCATATCAATTTTCTTGTCATGTAAATAAGACATTACATTTGGCTCTTTTTTATCAGAAGGCCAGTAAACAAGCGTAGAATACACATCATTTTCTGTAAAAAATTTGTGCGTTCCTTCTGTTGCATAAATTTTGTAACCTTTTGCGATTAATTGTTTCGCAGGCTCTAATAAAGCAACTTTAGAAGCAATTGGTCCACCAGAAATTAAAACGGTTTTCTCAGGAATTTCATATCCAACAGATAACATTGATTTTAATAAAGCTTCTTCTGCTGTATCACCGATACACCCTACTTCTCCTGTCGAAGACATGTCAACTGATAAAACTGGGTCAGCTCCTGCTAAACGTGTAAATGAGAACTGAGAAGCTTTCACTCCTACATAATCTAAATCGTAAACGACTTCTGAATGTCCTTTTTCTACTTCTAATCCTAATAAAACTTTTGTTGCTTTTTCGATTAAATTATTTCCTGCAACTTTCGATACGAATGGAAACGAACGAGAAGCACGAATATTAGTTTCGATAACACGAACTGTATTATTTTTTGATAAAAACTGAATGTTCATTGGTCCAGAAATTTCGAAACGTTTTGCAATTTTCGCTGCAACTTTACGCATTTGACGAATTGTTTCGATGTACACTTTTTGTGGTGGATAATACATTGTTGCATCTCCTGAGTGAACTCCCGCAAATTCTACGTGTTCAGAAACTGCGTAATCTACAATTTCTCCATTTTGACAAACTGCATCCAACTCAATTTCTTTTGCTCCTTGTACGAATTCTGAAACTACAACTGGATAATCAGGAGAAACTTCTTTCGCTAATTTCAAGAAAGCATCTAGCTCATGTGTATTCGAAACTACGTTCATCGCAGCTCCAGATAAGACATAAGAAGGACGAATTAACACTGGGAAATTAACTTCTTCCACAAATTTGTGAATCGCTTCTAAAGAAGAAAGCTCTTTCCAACGTGGTTGATCGATTCCTAATTCATCTAATATTTCTGAGAATTTGTGACGATTTTCTGCATCATCAATTCTTAAAGGAGAAGTTCCTAAAATATTAATTGATTGATCGTACAATTTCATCGCTAAGTTATTCGGAATTTGACCTCCTGTCGAAATAATTGTTCCTTTAGGTTGTTCAAAATCTAAAATATCCATTACACGTTCAAAAGACAATTCTTCGAAGTATAAACGATCTGACTCATCATAATCTGTCGAAACCGTTTCTGGATTATAGTTGATGATAATTGTTTTGTAACCATTTTTTGATGCTGTATGCGCTGCATTTACAGAACACCAGTCAAACTCTACAGACGAACCAATACGATAAACTCCAGATCCTAAAATACAAACTGCTTTCTCAGTTTCTGGCTCCAAATCATTTTCAGTTCCGTGATAGGTTACATATAAATAATTTGTTTGTGCTGGGAATTCTGCTGCTAACGTATCAATTTGTTTTACAACAGGTTTAATTCCGAAGTTTTTACGTAATTCACGAACTGTTAATTCGTTTCTGTGTACGTTTTGATCTCCTTTTACTAAAACTGCAATTTGTTGATCCGAGAATCCTAATAATTTTGCACGTTTTACTAAATCTGCTTCAACTTGTTCAAATCTTTCTAATGCTTCAAATTCTTTTGATACATTAAAAATTCTTTCTAAACGTTGTAAAAACCATAAATCGATTTTTGTTAAATCGTGAATTTTTTCAATCGAATATCCCGCTTTGAAAGCTTCAGTAATCGCGTATAAACGCTCGTCATTTGGCTCAGCTAACCACGTATCCAAAGATTCACCTTCTGGAATCTTAAATCCGTTTGCTACGAAACCTCTGTGTCCGATGTCTAACATACGAACTCCTTTCTGAATTGCTTCTTCGAAAGAACGTCCAACAGCCATAACTTCTCCAACAGATTTCATTGCAGAACCAATGTTACGACGAACACCGTAGAATTTATTTAAATCCCAACGAGGCAATTTCACTACACAATAATCTAACGCAGGTTCGAACATCGCAGATGTCGTTTGCGTTACACTATTTTTCAACTCATCTAAAGAATAACCTAAAGCTAATTTAGCAGCCACGAAAGCTAAAGGATAACCTGTTGCTTTTGACGCCAAAGCTGACGAACGAGATAAGCGAGCGTTAACTTCGATTACACGATATTCTTCTGAAACAGTATCGAAAGCATATTGAATGTTACATTCTCCAACTACACCAAGATGGCGAATTGTGCGAATGGCAACTTCACGTAATTTATGATATTCTGAATTTGATAAAGTTTGAGAAGGTGCAATAACGATTGACTCTCCAGTATGAACTCCAATCGGATCGAAGTTCTCCATGTTACAAACTGTGATACAGTTATCGTAAGAATCACGAACTACTTCGTACTCAATTTCTTTCCATCCTTTTAATGACTCTTCCACTAAAACTTGAGAAGAATAATTGAATGCTTTTTCAACTAAATCTAATAATTCTTCTTCGTTATTTGCGAAACCAGAACCTAAACCTCCTAAAGCGTACGCCGCACGAATGATTAATGGGAAACCGATGCGTTTACCAGCTGCCATTGCGTCTTCTACAGTTTCTACTGCTTCTGAACGAGCAGTTAAAACACCAATTTGGTCTAATTTTTCGATGAAAATATCACGATCTTCCGTTGCTTCAATTACTGGAATTTGAGTTCCTAAAACCTCAACACCATATTTCTCGAATATATTTTCTTTATTTAATTCAACCGCACAGTTTAAAGCTGTTTGTCCTCCAAAGGCAACTAAAACTCCGTCTGGTTTTTCTTTTTTAATGACTTCTTCCACAAAGTAAGGCGTTACAGGTAAGAAGTAAACTTCGTCTGCAATTCCTTCAGAAGTTTGAACAGTTGCAATATTTGGATTAATTAAAACTGTTTTAATTCCTTCTTCTTTTAACGCTTTTAACGCTTGCGAACCAGAATAATCAAACTCACCAGCTTGACCAATTTTTAATGCTCCTGATCCTAATACTAATACTTTTTTAATATCTTTTTTTAACATCGTGATTCTGATTATGCGTTAGCGTTTTTATATTTTTTTACTTCTTCGATGAACTCATCAAATAAATATTCTGTATCAACTGGTCCTCCCATTGCTTCTGGGTGGAATTGAACTGTAAAAATTGGTTTTGATTCGTGACGAATTCCTTCACACGTACCATCATTTAAGTTCGTAAAGAATGTTTTGAATCCTTCTGGTAATTTAGAATCATCTACTGCGAAACCGTGGTTTTGAGATGTAATAAAACATCTTTTAGTTCCAACTAATTGTACAGGTTGATTGTGCGAACGGTGTCCGTATTTTAATTTAAAAGTAGATGCACCAGCCGCTAAACTTACCAACTGATTACCTAAGCAAATTCCGAAAATTGGTTTATCTGCTTTCAAAGATTCTTTGATATTATTAATCGTAGGAACACACAAAGCTGGATCACCAGGTCCATTCGAGATAAATAATCCATCATATTCTAATGTTGAATAATCATAATCCCAAGGAACTCGAATTACCTCAACATCACGATTTACAAAACAACGGATGATGTTATTTTTCACTCCACAATCAATCAAAACAATTTTGATATCAGCACCTTCGTTGTAACGAATTACTTCTTTACAAGAAACTTGATCTACTAAATTATCTTCGTTTGGATCGTAATATGCAACATCTGTATCAGCAACAATTTTTCCTAAAGTAGAACCTTGCTCACGTAATTTTTTTGTAATCATACGTGTATCAACTCCATAAATACCAGGAATATTTTGACTTTCTAACCAAGTTCCTAATTTTTGAATAGCGTTCCAATGCGAATAATCATCAGCATAATAAGAAACAACCAATCCAGTTACTTGAATTTGGTTCGATTCCATCCAAGCTTCAATTTCATTAATCATTGCTTTATCATCAGGAACACCATAGTTACCGATCATTGGAGCTGTCATCACCATAATCTGACCTTTGTAAGAAGGGTCAGTCAAACTTTCATTATATCCAACCAAAGCTGTGTTGAATACTACTTCTCCTGCGGCAGAAGTATACGCACCGAAAGATTTTCCTTCGATTTCTAATCCGTCTTGGAATACTAATTTTACTGTCTTATCCATTGATGATAATGTTAATTTCAGTTTCTAAAGCTGATATGAATTTATCTATGTATTGTTTTGTTACTGTTAAAGGTGGCAATAAACGAATAACGTTTGTACCTGCGTAGCCTACAAAAATATTGTGTTTTGTAACTAAGTTGTTTTTTAATTCGCCGATTGGGAAATCAAACTCGATACCAATCATTGAACCACGTCCACGAACTTCTTTAATTTTTGGAAATTTATTCAATTGGATTCCAACATATTCTCCAATTTCTTTTGCATTTTCGATTAAGTTTTCTTGCTCAATCACATCTAAAACGGCCACTGCAGCAGCACAAGCTAAATGATTTCCTCCGAAAGTAGTTCCTAATAATCCGTAAGAAGCTTTAAATTCTGGAGAGATTAAAACTCCACCGATTGGAAATCCGTTCCCCATTCCTTTTGCCATTGTTATCAAATCTGCTTTGATCCCTGAATGTTGATGCGCAAAGAATTTCCCAGAGCGTCCATAACCACATTGAATTTCATCTGCGATTAAAACCACTCCGTTTTCTGTACAAACTTTTCTTAATTCTTGTACAAATTCGTCAGAAGGTAAAATGATTCCTCCAACTCCTTGAATTGGTTCGTAAATAACAGCAGCAACATCTCCTCCAGCAATTACTTCTTTCACTTCATCAATATTATATTCTACGAAAGATACTTTGTGATGAGCATTATAAGGTGCTACAATTTTTGGATTATCTGTTAACGCAACTGTTCCAGAAGTACGTCCATGAAAAGCATCTTTGAACGCAATTACACGATCTTTTCCTGTATGAAAAGACGCTAATTTCACTGCATTTTCGTTAGCTTCTGCTCCAGAGTTAATCAAGAATAAAGTATAATCTTCATAACCTGATACTTTACCTAATTTTTCTGCCAATTCTTGCTGAATCGGAATATTAACTGAGTTTGAATAAAACCCGATATTATTAATTTGTTCTGTTAATTTCTCAACATAATATGGATGAGAGTGACCGATAGAAATCACTGCGTGACCTCCATAAAGGTCCAAATATTCTTTTCCGTTTTCGTCCCAAAGAATACAATCTTTAGCTTTTACCGGAGTTACATTCATTAATGGATATACGTCGAATAGTTTCATTTAATAAGTTTTAAGTGATGAGTTTTGAGTAATGAGTTAAGCTATTGTTCTAATTTTATTTATTAATCCAATTAGCATTGCTTTAATTTCATTACACTCATCTGTTAATTTTGAATATTCTTCAATATTTATATAATTCAAATCTTTAGCTAGCAAAATAAAATATGTGACTTCATTCAAAGAGCCTAAAGAAATATTTAAAAATTGAGCAAAGTCTTTATTTGAGTTTCTTCCACAACCTTCTGCAATATTTGCTGGTATAGAAGATGATGCTCTTTTAATTTGAGAAATTAATCCAAATTGTTCTTCTTTTGGAAATTGATTTACAATTTTATATAAATCTAAAACCAAGAGATGTGAACGATTCCAAACTTGTAATTTTCTATAATCTTGCATACTCAAAACTTATAACTCAATACTCACAACTTTTTAAAACGCCACCGTTTTAAGATTAAGTCCTAAGTTTTCTTCCCAACCGAACATCAAGTTCATGTTTTCTACGGCTTGTCCAGAAGCTCCTTTTGTTAGATTATCGATGATAGAAGTGATTAACAATACATCGTCTTGTTTCTGGATATGTAAAAAACATTTGTTGGTATTTACGACTTGTTTCAATGCAATTGGTGCGTCAGAAACATGTGTAAAAGGTTCGTTTTTGTAATATTCGTTGAAGATATTTTTTGCTTCTTCTTCTGATAAATCAGATTTTAAATAAACACCTGCTAAAATTCCGCGCGCAAAATCTCCTCGCATTGGTAAGAAATATACTTTGTTATTGAAATCTTTTTCTAATTGATTCAATGTTTGGTAAATTTCTCCTTCGTGTTGATGCGTAAATTCTTTGTAGAAAGAAACGTTATTGTTTCGCCAACTAAAGTGCGTAGAAGCTGATAAACTTTGTCCAGCACCTGTAGAACCCGTTACAGCATTGATATGAATATCATTTTTGATTTCATTTTTCGCTGCCAATGGTAACAATGCTAATTGAATAGCTGTTGCAAAACAACCTGGATTTGCAATATTTTGAGCTGTTTTGATTGCTTCGCGGTCTAATTCTGGTAAACCGTAAACAAACGTTCTATCTTCGAAAATGTGGTTCGCATTTAATCGAAAATCGTTACTCAAATCAATAATTTTTGTGTTCGCTGAGTATTTATTGTTCTGTAAAAACTCTGCCGATTTTCCGTGACCAAGGCATAAAAAAACGACATCAGCATTTTCGTCTATTTTATTCGAAAATACGATGTCAGTTTCTCCAAACAAATCGTCGTGCACTTTGGTAACGGGGTTGCCTGCATTTGATGTACTGTACACAGACGAAATATTAACCATCGGATGATGTATCAATATTCTTAGCAGTTCGCCTGCTGTGTAGCCAGCACCTCCTACAATGCTTACGTTAATTTTGTTTGTCATTTGTTATGTTTTGCGCGTGTTTTTTTTAAGGTATAATACCTATACTATATTTCTAAAATAAAGTGGACTCGTTGGAATCCACTTTAAAGAATCAATTAATCGAAACTATGAACAATCTTTAATTGATTACCGAATATTTTGATGAAACCTCTTGCATCTCTACTGTCCCAAGCTTCGTTTTCTTCTCCATAAGTAGCGACTTTAGATTGCATCATATCATAAGGCGATTCTATTCCAATCATTGAGAAATGATAAGGATTTAATTGTACTTTCACTTTTCCTGTTACATGATTTTGAGAAGATTCTAAGAATGCTTCGATATCACGCATTACTGGATCCAAGTATTGAGCTTCGTGTAATAAAGTTCCGTACCAGTTTGATAACGAATCTTTGTGCAACAATTGCCATCTTGTAAGTGTATGTTTTTCTAATAAGTGGTGTGCTTTGATTAATAAATAAGCTGCTGGCGCTTCGAAACCTACACGTCCTTTGATACCTAAAATTGTATCTCCTACGTGGATGTCGCGACCAATTGCGTATTCACCTCCGATTTCGTTTAATTTTTGAATTAAAGCTACTGGAGATAATTTTTCTCCATCTAAAGCAGTTGGAATACCTTTCTCAAATTCAATTTCGATAACAGATGGTTCTGTTCTTGATAATTGTGTTGGATAAGCATCTTCTGGCAACGCTTGGTTAGATGTTAATGTTTCAACTCCACCAACAGATGTTCCCCAAATCCCTCTGTTAATAGAGTATTTAGCTTTTTCCCAACTATAGTTTACACCATTTGCTTGTAAATATTCAACCTCTTGTTGACGAGATAATTTTTCGTCACGAATTGGTGTAATGATTTTAGATTGTGGTGAGATAACTGCAAAAGCAACATCAAAACGAATTTGATCATTTCCTGCTCCTGTAGATCCATGTACAATGTATTCTGCATCTACATCTTTTGCATACTGAGCAATTGCAATTGACTGAAACATACGTTCTGCACTTACTGATAATGGGTAAGTGTTATTTTTCAAGATGTTTCCGTAGATTAAGTAGCGAACACAATCGTTGTAATATTTGTCTGTAATATCAATTGTAACGTGTTTAGAAGATCCTAATTCGTAGGCACGTTCTTCGATATCTTTTAACTCTTCTGCCGAAAATCCACCAGTATTTACAATTACTGTATGCACTTCCATTCCTTGATCTTTTGTTAAGTTAACCAAACAGTACGATGTATCTAAACCTCCACTGTAAGCTAAAACTGCTTTGTTGCTCATTGTTTGTTTATTTGTTTATATTGGGAATAATTCTTCTTAATTCATTGGTAACCTCTTCTCGGCTACTCTCTTCTTTCATTACGATTAATACCGTATCGTCTCCAGCAATTGTTCCAATTATTGTATTGAAATGTGTGTTGTCAATCTCAAAAGCAATTCTGTTTGCATAACCTGGTTTTGTTTTGATAACTCCCAAATTTTTAGAGAAAATCAAACTTGCATTTTCGTTATGTGTAACGGTTGCCGTTGGAACATCACTTTCTGTAAGGCGATAGATGTATTGTCCCGAACTATTAGGAACTTTTGAAACTTTCAATTCGCGCAAATCTCTCGATAAAGTGGCTTGAGTAACTGTGATCTCTAAATCGATTAATTTTTTTAATAATTCGTCTTGATTACTTATTTCTTGATCTGTTATTAAATCTTTTATAATCTGGAATCTGTATTTTTTATTACTCATTTTGAATATTTATTCGGAATTTCATGCAAATATACTCATTTTAGACAAAAAAAAACCTTAGTTCGTATATTTATTCATCTTCTTTTTTTGATTGATTTTCTAATGCGCGCTTAGCGTACTCGTCATCAAGGTTATCATAAACCAATCCTGTACAAATACAACGCTCGCGATCATTTTCAATCAAGATGTGATAGTTTTTACAACTTTTACATCCATTCCAAAATTCATCAGATTGTGTTAATTCCGAAAATGTTACTGGCTTGTATCCTAATTTTGTGTTCATACGCATTACAGCTAAAGAAGTTGTAATACTAAAGATTTTTGATTTCGGGAATTTTGTACGTGACAATTCAAAAACAGCCTGTTTTATTTCGCGTCCAATTCCTGAACTCCTTAAATCTGTACGAACAATTAAACCTGAGTTTACGACGAATTTTTCTTCTTCGTACGTTTCTATGTAGCTAAACCCTGCTATTTGATCATCATCATCAAAAGCAATCACAGCATTTCCATTACGCATTTTGCGTTCAAGATAAACTGGATTTCGTTTAGCAATACCCGTTTTTCTCATACGAGCTGATTCTTCGTACCATTCGCACAACAATTCTGTGTACTTGGCATCATCTGCATTTGCTATTCTAACATACATAATTTAAGGGAAAGTCGATTAATAAAGAGGAATTGAGAAAAGATGACCTTTTGTCATCACACTTAAGTAAAATATGAGAACCAAAAGGTGCGCTTTCATTGCGAAAGCCACTCTCATAATTGAGAAGAACAATTTCAGTAATTTCTTCCATTAATCAACAAGATATTCAGTTATTATACTGAGATGCAAAGTTAAATATTATATTTTTGTATCACCAAAAAAAAGCAAACAAAATTTACATATTTATTAAAATGTTGAAAATTATTAAAATAGGAGGCGGAATTATCGATAAAGAGCAAGAATTAGAACAATTCCTACAAACGTTTTCCGAAATTAAAGAACCTAAAATTTTGGTTCATGGAGGAGGAAAAGGTGCTTCGAAGATGTTAAATCAATTGGGAATCGAACCAAAAATGATCGAAGGTCGTCGCATTACAGACAAACCAACATTGGATGTTGTGACAGGATTATATGCTGGAAATTTGAACAAATCTATCGTTTCTAAATTACAAGAATTTGGATGCAATGCATTAGGATTATCTGGTGCAGATGGTAATGCAATCAAAGGTTCTAAGCGTCCTGTGAAAACTATCGATTATGGTTTTGTTGGAGATTTGAATGATGAAAGCGTAAACAAAGAATTATTTCAATTATTAATTAATAACAATATCACACCAGTAGTTTGTGCGATTACACATGATGGAGATGGACAATTGTTGAATACCAATGCAGATACTATTGCCTCTACAATTGCGGTTGCTATGTCACAAGAAAATGAAGTAGAATTAAATTTCTGTTTTGATAAAATTGGTGTACTTCGCGATGTAAATGATGACACAACATTGATTCCAAAAATTAACGAAACTTTATATTTGCAGTTAAAAGAAGAAGGTGTAATTTTCGAAGGAATGATTCCAAAATTAGACAATTCATTCAAAGTAATCAATGCGGGTGTAAAAAATGTATGTTTGGTGCACGCGCGCAACATTAACTCAGAGATTAAAACAATTTTATGTTAGAATTAGCTGTTCTCAAAAAGAAAGCTGTCGATTTGTTGTGTCAATTAATCGAAACTCAATCTTTTTCGAGCGAAGAAGATAAAACGGCCGATATTATTTTCAAGTTTTTAACTGATCATGGTGCTACGGCTCATCGTCAGAATAACAATGTTTGGAGTATTCATCCAAATTTTGATGAGAACAAAAAAACAATTTTATTAAACTCTCATCACGACACTGTAAAATTTGGCTCTTCTTGGACATATGATCCATTGAAAGCTACAATCGAAGGTGATAAATTAGTAGGTTTAGGAAGTAACGATGCAGGAGCTTCTGCGGTAAGTTTATTAGCTACTTATATCAATTTTTTGAATGATGATTTACCATTTAATCTGATTGTCGCAATCACAGCTGAAGAAGAAAGTTCAGGGCAATTAAATGTTGCAAGTATTTTACCTAATTTACCAAAAATCGATTTGGGAATTGTAGGGGAACCTACGCAAATGGACATGGCAATTGCAGAACGTGGTTTAGTTGTAATGGACGTAATTGTAAAAGGAAAAACTGGACATGCTGCAAGAAACGAAGGTGTAAATGCAATTTACGAAGCGATTGATGTGATGAATTGGTTCAAAACTTATCAATTCGAAAGAGTTTCTGATATGTTAGGGCCAGTAAAAATGACGGTTACACAAATCGAAGCAGGAAAGCAACACAATGTTGTACCAGATGAATGTCGTTTGGTTGTAGATTGTCGTGTAAACGAATTGTACTCGAATCAAGAAGTCGTTGATATTATTTCAAGTTGTTTGCCTAAAGCAGAAGTTAAAGCCCGTTCGTTACGTTTAAATTCTTCACGTATTTCAGAAAATCATCCAATTGTACAAAAAGGAATCGAATTAGGTTGTACAACTTATGGTTCACCAACAATGTCAGATCAAGCAATGATGAATTTTGAAACGGTAAAAATGGGACCTGGAGATTCAGCTCGTTCTCATACACCTGACGAATATATTTATTTATCCGAAATAGAACACGGGATTGAACGATATACAAGTTTATTAAAAGATTTTACGTTTTAAATTAAGAATAAACTCTTATAATCAAAAAAGCATCTTCATACAATTGAAGATGCTTTTTAATTTTATCAAAACTGATAATTAAAACCTACGAAGATTTTATTATAAATATATGTCTAAAAATTAAACACAAAAAAAGAGGCTAATTAATTTTAGCCTCTTTTTTTATATATGAAATTAAGTTTTACTCAATTTGCATTTTAACTGGAATGTTGAAATTCAACTTCGCAGCACGACCATCTTCTGTTTGAGCAGGTTTGATCGTTTTCCCTCTTCTTTGTTGACGTTGTGTAATACGCTCTAAAGCTTTTTTAGCTTCAGGACCTAACTTAGCATCACCCATTGGAGAAATTCCAACGATTCTACCTTCAGTGTCAATTTGGAAAGAAAGTTTAGCAGCTACTACACCAGATAAACCTTGACCAGCAGCGTCATTTGCAAAATCTTGCAACTCATCAGTTAAATCTTGTGATAACTTTCTAGATAAACAATCTGTTGCAGCTTGTTTACCTTTTGCAGCATCTTTCTCACAACCAGGATATACCGCCATTACAGCCGCTGTACGAGCAGTTACTGTAGATGGAGCAGCAGGTTCTGTACCTTTCCCTGGATTAGGAGTACTTGGTGTATCCTTTGGTGCTTCTTTTTTAGTATTTACTTCATTAGCACCTCCAGTTTGTGTTGTTGATTTTGGCCCTTCTCTATCTACTAAACCTAAATCTTTATCGGCCATTTCCTTTACTTCGACAATAGGCTCTTCTTTTTTAGGCTGAGCTTTAGGTTCTGGCATAACCACTCTAACCTGAGCTGTTTCTTCTTGATATCTTTGTTCTGGCTCTGGCTTTGGTGGCTCTGGTTCAACCACTTCTTCCTCTTTTGGAGGCTCAGGAATATTCAAATCCTCAAGCTGAACATCTACGACTACGTCTTCTGACTTTTTACTTTCAAACAAACCTGTTGCAGAAGCAATAAGACCAAAAGCTAAAATCGCAATTACTATAAATCCACGAATGAAAGCTTTCAATAATGTACTCTTCTCAGACATTCTCATGTCATAAGCTCCATACGCTTTATTTCTACCTTCAAATACAATCTCGTCTAAGGATTTTAGTTTGTTGTTATTTTCTGACATTTTAATTCTTTTAAATTTAACAATTAAACTAATTATTTACCTACTTTTTCGTCGAACACTTTTTGTTCAAAAGGTGCAACAGGTACGATTCCGTAACGAGTAGACTTTGTAATTTCCATTTCATCTAAGATAGTTACTAAATTATCATACGTAGCATCATCCATAGGTTTGATAATTACAGTAAACTTATCTTTATCTGCTCTACCTTGTGCTGCTGTAATAACATCACGAATTTTAGAGTAGTCAGTTTCATTTAGAGTTCCTCCGTTTAATCCTGCCTGATCTTGTTGATGCCAAAATAACTTATTATCCTTTCCAATTAAAATTGATATAGAATTATTCAATTTTATTTCTGGTTTATCAGTTGGATCTAATTTGTCAATTTTTGGAGGCATATTCAAGTTCATTACATTTGGTTTGATCGATGTCGCCGCAAACATAAAGAAAGTAATTAATAAGAAACCTAAATCAACCAAAGGAGCCATATCGACTTTCGTCGAATTCTTTTTGGAACGGACTTTCTTTCCGCCACCGTCATCGTGACTTTCTATTTGTGCCATTTTCTAATTTCTTAATAATTATTCTTGAGATGTAATTAACTGGAACTTATTCATATTTTTCATTTGCAATTGTTGAATCAAAGTTTTGAATTTTTTGTATTCAGATTTTTGATCACCTTTAATTGCTAAGAAAATATCTGGGTTCACTTCTTTTGCTTCAAATACCCAATCAATTAATTCTTGATTTTTATTCGGTATCGTATCTAATGGAATACCTGGATGATATGATTGTTGTTTATCAGCAGGCTGATTCAAATAATTTCTCATTTCATTCATTGGTACACCAAACTCTACTATGCTTTTGAATGCATTCTTTTCAGCATCTGTAAACTTCACTCCGTACTTATCACCCATTCTTTCTAATGTAGGAATACGATCTTTTTCTTCTAATCCGAATAAGAATTTTCCTTTATCATCAATTTTAATGATCATCATGTTTTCTGTAGCCATTTTTTGGTTCGAAACAGATGTCGGTGTTACGACAGGAACAACTTCAGGTTCTCTAAAGTTAGATGTCAAAATAAAGAAAGTTAACAAAAGCCAAGCCATGTCAGACATAGCTGTTAAGTCCATCGAAGGACCTCTTCTTTTTGGTTTTACTCTTGCCATTTTCTCTGTATTATTAATTAATATTCTAAATTGTTTGTTGTTTGATTTTTCCTTATACTATCCTTCTAAGGCTTCGTCAATGAATATTAATTGTGAGCAGAGAAAGATTGTTGAATACTCATTCCTACTTCGTCAATTTTGAATGTTAAATCATCAATTTTAGAAGTTAAGAAAGCATACATAATAATAGCGAATGCAGAAGCACCAATCCCCATACCTGTATTAATTAAGGCCTCAGCAATACCTACTGATAATTGTGCAGCATCTGGAGATCCTCCTCCTTCACCTAATGCGAAGAATGCTTTAATCATCCCGATTACAGTACCCATTAAGGCAATTAACGTACCAACAGAAGCAATTGTAGAAATAATTGTCATGTTTTTCTCTAACGTTGGCATTTCTAATGTAGTCGCTTCTTCTAACGTTTTACCTAATTGAGCTAATTTTTGCTCTTTGTTTAAAGTTGTGTCGTTTTCTAACGCTTTGTAAGTTGTCAAACCTTCTTTCACTACGTTTCCTACGGCACCTTTTTGTTTGTCACATAATTCGATTGCTTTGTTAATTTCATTTTTGTTTAATAAAGCACGAATGTCGTTTACAAATTTCTCAGCAGATCCTGTTCCTTTTGCTTTGTTTAAAGCGATAACACGGTCGATAGAGAATACCAATACCATAAAGAAAAACGAGATTAAGAATGGAATAATTACCCCTCCTTTAAAAATAATTCCTAAAAAGTTTAAAGGATTTCCTCTTTCTGTATCTCCTCCTTCAAAGTTACCTGGTTGACCAAAAACACCATAAAAGATCCCCATTGCGATAGCAATTAAAATGATCATAGTAATCACAGGGTTAAGACCTCCCTTTTTAGTTTTAGCTGGTACTGTTACATTCTTTTCCATTTACTAATTCTTTTAAATATTATGATTTTTATTAATGTGGGTGTAAATTAAGTGAAAATTTTTTAAATCTTCTAAATTTTTTATGTTGTTATGACGTTAAATTTCGAATTTATTTGAAATCAATAGTATTTTTCACCGAAATGATAATTTATTTTTTATCTCATCAGTTCTAATAAAACCTCACAACTTTATAAATTTTGAAAAATATTCAATCTTCACAAAAATTAACCTATCGCAAATTTATTCAATATTTATACATATTTATATTTTTTTTTAAGAATTAAATTATTATTTTGACTTTTGCACTTCAATATTATAATTGCTATGAAAGTTTGTATTGCCGAAAAACCAAGTGTTGCTAAAGATATCGCCAAAGTAATTGGTGCTAATCAGAAGCATGATGGATACTATGAAGGAAACGGATTTCAAGTTACTTGGACTTTTGGTCACCTATGTACATTAAAGGAACCGCAAGATTATACTCCCGAATGGAAAAGTTGGGATCTGAATTATTTACCTATGATTCCGTCAAGTTTTGGAATAAAATTAATCGCTGACAAAGGAGTTTCGAAACAATTTAATATTATCAAAAGACTTGTAACAGCTAGTCAAGTTGAAGAGATTATAAACTGTGGTGATGCTGGTCAAGAAGGAGAATTGATACAACGTTGGGTTTTACTTAAAGCGCGTGCTAAAGCGCCAATGAAGCGTTTATGGATTTCTTCGTTGACAGAAGAAGCAATTAAAGAAGGTTTTGATAATTTGAAAGATGGAGAAAAATATTTCAATCTTTTTTCTGCAGGACAAGCGCGTGCAATTGGCGATTGGTTACTAGGAATGAACGCTACACGATTATTTACCAAAAAATTTGCGCCGCCAAAAACAGTTCTTTCTATTGGTCGTGTGCAAACACCTACATTAGCAATGATTGTACAGCGTCAAAAAGAAATCAATGCGTTTATTATTGAGGAATATTGGGAATTGAAAACGATTTTCAAAGAAGTAGAGTTTAATGCGACAATACCTCGTTTAAAATCTGAAGAAAAAGCCAAACAAGGTTTAGATTTCATCAAAAATCGAGAGTTTGAAATCATTGATTTCGATGTAAAAGAGGGTCGTGAAAAAAATCCTCGCCTATTCGATTTAACTGCTTTACAAGTAGAAGCGAATAAAAAATATGCGTTTTCGGCAGAAAATACCTTAAAATATATACAAAGTCTTTACGAGAAAAAATTTGTGACCTATCCTCGTGTTGATACCACTTATCTTTCGGAAGATATTCACCCTAAAGTTCCTGGAATTTTAAATAAATTAACCGCTTATCAAAATTTGATTGCTCCTTTGATGACGCAACCAATTCCGATGTCAAAAGCAGTTTTTGATAATACAAAAGTAACCGATCACCACGCTATTATTCCTACCGAAATCTTTCCACAAGGTTTATCGAACGAAGAAAAACGTATCTATGATTTGGTTGCACGACGTTTTATTGCTGTTTTTTATCCAGAATGTAAAGTTGCCAACACAACTGTCGAAGGAAAAGTTGAAAATAATGGAAAAGACGGTCAACTTTCTGCTATAAATTTTAAAGCAACGGGAAAACAAATTCTCGAAATGGGTTGGCGCGAAGTCTATGCAAAAGATAAAAAGGAAGACGAAAAAGATGAGGAAAAGATAATGCCGATTTTTGAGATTGGTGAAAAAGGTCCTCACGAACCATTTATTCACAAAGGAAAAACAACTCCGCCAAAACATTATACAGAAGCGACTCTATTACGAGGAATGGAAACTGCTGGACGACAAGTAGATGATGAAGAAATGCGCGAATTGATGAAAGAAAATGGAATTGGTCGACCTTCAACGCGTGCAAATATTATCGAGACCTTGTTTCGTAGAAAATACATCGAAAAGAAAAAACGTAATATTATCGCCACACAAACTGGTATTGATTTGATTGATACCATTCAAAATGAATTATTAAAATCTCCTGAATTGACAGGTGTTTGGGAACGAAAACTTCGTTTGATTGAAAAAGGTGAATACGAATTAGAACAATTTAAGCAAGAATTGATTGAAATGGTTTCGAAACTAACATTTGATGTAAAAAATAGTTACTTCAGACCAATCGCTTCTCATCAGAATTCAGTTCAAATAGCTGAAAAACCTAAAAAGGAACGTAAACCGAAAGAAGAAATTAATCTGGAAGATGCAACTTGTCCAAAATGTAAAACACATAAATTAGTCAAAGGAAAAGCCGCTTATGGTTGTGCAAACTTTGCAGCATGTGGATTCAAAATTCCGTTCGAGTTTATGGGTAAAAAATTAACTGATAAACAAATTTTGGATTTGTTAACCAAACAAAAAACTGGAAAAATGGCTGGCTTAATCAATCCTGAAAATGGAGAAAAAGTTACTGGTAAAGCTATTTTGGGAATGAATTTCGATTTAGAATTTGAAGAAATGTAAAAAAATAAAGTGAGTTTCGAAATTCGAAACTCGCTAATTATATTTCTCCAACGTTTCTTTTAAAATTGTTTTGACTTTTTCTTTCAATTTTTTAGGTTCGATAATTGTAACTGAACGACTCATAGAAAGAATTTCGCTGATAAAATCTTCGGTCAAAAATAATTCTAATCCAATTAAAACTTCATCGTTTTTAATTTCTAAAATTTGTTGGGATTCATGCAAAGGCAAAGATTCTAAATACGCTGCTTGTTTTTTGGTCACAGAAAGCACTATTTTTTCTGGTTTTTCTGAACTTGGAACAATAATCCCGAACGAATATTTGTACTTATCATTGTAATTAAACTCGATATTATCGTCAATTTTATCTCTAAAAATCGAAACTCTATTCATTCGTTCCAAACCAAAATTTTTGACAATTCCTTTATCATCCGCAATCAAATACCATCGGTTATTGTGCTCTCTAATTGCAATTGGCGAAACTTTACGAATCGTTTCTTTTTCCTCTCCAAATTTTTGATAATGAAATTCAATTTTCTTTTTTCCTTGAATTGCTTGTACAATATCTGGTAAAAATTCGGCGCGTTTTGGCTTTCTTTTTTCCAAATACACAATAGATTCGAGCGAATTTGTCAATTTCAAAGCAGAAAAACTATTAATTTCTTCTAAAGTTTTCAGAAATAAATCAGAGCTATAATCGTCTTGAATAATATAATATCCACGCTGACTGCGACTATACATTATATCAATTCCCAATATATTTCTGATTTCTTGAATATCGCGCTGTAATGTACGTTTAGAGAAATTAAACTCTAATGTATCATCATTAAGTTGAAGCATTTCAAATTCTCGTTCCAAAAAACGCTCTAAATCTTCATAAGAACAATATTTTTGTTGTGATAATTTACGAACAATATTGAAATAACGCGCGATATAACCTTGTTTTGACATTGAATTGGAAGTGTTTGAGCAAACTTAACTTATCTGTAATTAAAAACAAAAAAAAGTAACATTTCATTACAAAATGTTACTTTTTCTTCATTAATAAAAATGAAATATTCGAAAAAACGGATTCTATTTTTTAGATTTTTTTACTTTTGTTTTTGCATCTTTCGTAGCTGCTTTTACATCTTGTACCGCCGCTTCTATTGTTGTTGTAGCTGAGTCTACCGTAGCTGCCGCTGAATCTACTACTACTTCTGATGTTATTTCAACTGGAGTTGTGCCATCTTCAACTTTCGCTGTTTCGATGAAATTAGAAAGTTTATCAACAATTTCTGCGTTAGAAGTTGGTTCATTCTTCACTTTTACGCTTAAGAAAATTGATGGTGCAGCATTATCTTGAATATAATTTGATTCGTTTTGATAAACTCCGTCATTTTTAACAGCTGTTGAATTTAAGTTTTCTGTTAACTCTTTTGCTACTTTAACTGTTTCGTTAAATGCAACATTTTGTTTAAAAACAACTGCGGCAACTTTATTTGTATTATCATCAGTTTTTTCAAAATTTAATGTCATGATTAACTCAGGTTTTAAACTATCGATGATTGATCTTTTCTCTTCATCTTTTAATCCTTTCGTTAAATCTTTCCATAAAAGAACCTGAACATTTTCTTTATTCAAAGATTCTAACTTTGTTTTAAATTCTGATGCGATATTTGTTCCTGATTCTACAGCGATATTATCTACAATATCTAAAATGACAACTTTTGGTGCATCTTCTACAACTTTATTTGTAATTTCTGTTGTAGGAACTTTTATTTCATTTTTTGTAGTAAAAGAGAAAGAAACTAACCCTATTGCTACGACTCCTAATACTTGCGTCAATTTTTTCATAATAAATGTGTTTTGTTTAAAAATGATACTTTTTAAATAGTTAGTACATTTTAGAACTTTGCAGACACTGTTCCGAAAACTCTTAATTAATCCTAATAAATGTTATAGTTTTCTTAATTGACTTATTTTATAAGGGATTCAGAGGAGTTAAATTTATTATTTTTCAAAATTTAGAAAATATAAAACATAAAAAAAGCTCAACTAAGTTGAGCTTTTATATTATTTACATGCAGCAATTATCTGCACAAAATCATCATATTTTAATGAAGCACCACCAACAAGACCGCCGTCAATATCTGGTTGAGCAAAAATTTCGTTCGCATTCTGTGCATTTACACTTCCTCCGTACAAAATACTTGTATCATTCGCGACTTCTACGCCAAATTCATCATTCAAAACTTTACGAATAAATGCATGAATTTCTTGCGCTTGCTCTGGTGTAGCTGTTTTTCCAGTTCCAATTGCCCAAACTGGTTCGTAAGCAATAATCAAACGAGAAAGATCTTCTGGTTTTTGAGCAACTAAAGCATCCATTAATTGGGTTTTTACAACCTCAAAATGTTTCTCAGCTTCACGTTCTTCTAATTTTTCTCCTACACAAAGAATTGGATTAATTTGATGTTTAAAAGCTTGTTTTAATTTCTCAGCAATTACAATATCTGTTTCTCCTTGATATTCTCTACGCTCAGAATGCCCAATAATAGCGAAATCTAATCCGATACTATCCAATTGTTCTGCTGAAATATCTCCTGTATACGCTCCTTTTTCGTGAGCAGAAATATCTTGCGAAGAAATCTTAACATATTGCTCATCTACAGCTTCTAACAATGTTTGTAAATAAATAGAAGAAGGCGCAATTATAACTTGTGCAATTGGATGATTATCTGCCACCCAAGCATTAAGGTTTGTTGCTAAATGAATTGCTTCTTCATAATTTAAGTTCATTTTCCAGTTTCCTGCTACTATTCTATCACGCATAAAAAAGTGTATTTTATTTGATTTTGGTTTTAATATTTATTGCAAGATAATTATTTCTTGCGAAATTATACCTGATTTATTTTATGCGAACGCGCGGATCTAGAATTCCGTAAAGTATATCAACCAGAATATTAATTACAATAAACATCACCGCAATAACTAAAACAGCTCCCATCACAATTGGTAAATCTAATGTATTTAGTGCATTTACTATTTCTTTTCCTAAACCATTCCAGCCAAAAACAAATTCCACAAAAACAGAACCTGCCAACATGGAAGCGAACCAACCCGAAATTGCTGTAACAACTGGATTAAGTGCATTTCGTAATGCATGTTTTGTAATCACCGTTTTTCTAGAAAGTCCTTTTGCAAAAGCTGTTCGGATATAATCTTGGTTCAAAACTTCTAACAACGAATTTCGTGTTAATTGCGTAAAAACCGCTAACGGACGCGAACCTAATGTAATTGCTGGAAGAATTAAATTTTTCAACATCAAATGTTTTCCTTCTCCCAAATCATCCACTTCATATAGACTTCCAATCATATTCAGCCCTGTAATATCGTGCATCAAAAAAGCAAAAATATAGGCAATGATAATTGCCGAAAAGAAAGACGGAATACTCATACCAAAGCTTGTTACTACCAACAAAACTCTGTCAATCCATGTATCTTTCATCAAAGCAGAAACAATTCCCAACGCAACACCAATTATCGTTGCAATAATGATGGCTGCAATTGCCAAAACCATTGTATTTGGTAAAGTTTCGCCAATAATTGTACTGACGCTTTTTCCTTGTTTTTGAAAAGATTCACGTAAATAAGGCGTTTTCAAAACCATTTCATTTGTTCCGAAATCCATCAATTTTGTGTAATTGTATTTATCAGAACTTATTGAAGTATATGTTGTATTGTTTTCGTCAATATTATGAAAAGAAATCGGTGACAAATCATTAATATAAAAAGCATATTGTTTCCACAAAGGTTGATCTAAACCTAAGTTTTTTCTAATTTGAGCCAATTGTTCAGGATCTTCTTTTTGATCAAGCATCATACGCGCAGGATCGCCAGGAAGAACCGAAAACAATAGAAAAACTACAGTCACTACACCAAAAAGTGTCAGAAATCCGTAGAAAATTTTATTTAAAATATAATTAATCACTTTTTTAAAATAATTCTTCTAATTGATTAATTGAAGGAAAATCGTTGTCATGATATTTCGCTTTTACGGTTCCTTTTTCTAAAATCATCACTCCAGGATTTGAACGAATAATTGTTTTCATCGTCGTTTGATCCATAAAACAATTTTCCAATTCTAAACCTTTAATTGGATTATTCGAAACCGCTGTTACAATAAAACCTTTTGCTTTCGCTTCTTTTCCTAAAGTATTTAATTTCACAAGTTGTTTATCATTTATTTTTTCAACAAATGGAATGACAAAAACAATCGCTTTCGGGGCATTTAAAATTTCAGACGTTTTATCAACACCATTGCAATCAAAATTAAAATCATGAATTGGTGGTTCGTACCCTTTTTTCTCTACAATTGTACGTGTTTTATCCGCTTCAATCACCCAAGGCGTTCCATGTTTATACCACTTATCATCGGCAATATATTGCGCATCATCAATTTCTACCACTTTTCCATCTACACTATTTCTCATGGTGTAAATCGTTTTATACGTTGTTGGTTTCAAACCTAACTCTTGCGGAGATTTCATTCCTTCAATTAAATTTTTGCCAACTGCATAAGGTCTAAAATCGATAATTGGTAAATGATTAATTCCGATATAAGCAATAATTGCAGAACCTAAAATTGTTATAAAATTGATTACGTAATTCGCTTTTTCGACAAATAATGGTTTGATATATTTTTGACCAATCACTAAAATAATGATCAACACCAAAAGCACAACATCTTTGTAAAATGATGTCCAAGGTTCTAACTTTAGTGCATCACCAAAACATCCACAATCGGTTACTTTGTTGAAATAAGCTGAATAAAATGTCAAAAATGTAAAGAAAATAATCGTTAACAATAAAGCTATTGTTGTAAATCTTTTCCAAACGCCAAGCAATAATAAAACGCCTAAAACTATTTCAAAAAGTGAAAAGAAAGTTGCCAAAGGCAAACTCAAACCTTCTAAAAATGGAATGTTAAGAACTGTTGGCGAAAAATATTCTTCTAATTTGAAACTTAACCCAATTGGATCTACATTTTTTACAAATCCAGAAATTATAAAAATAACTCCAACTATAATTCGGGCAAATTGAACTAAATACCTCATGAAGCTTTCTTTTCGTTAATTAAAATCATTGCGAAAATCGAATAATTAATCATATCCAAATAATTTGCATCTAAACCTTCAGACACAATTGTTTTTCCTTTATTATCTTCTATACTTTTTGTGCGCAAAACTTTCTGATAAATTAAATCTGTGATCGAACTTACACGCATATCTCTCCAAGCTTCACCGTAATCATGATTTTTTTTCATCATCAAATCGTGCGCAATTGTTGCATATTTATCATAAAATTCGATAGCTTGTTCGTCTGTCAAATCTGGCTGATCTGCAAAACCAAGTTCCAACTGAATCAATGCCATAATCGAATAATTAACGATTGCCACAAATTCTCCTTCTTCGTCTTCATCAACCAAACGCTCCGCTGCTTCTTGCAACGTACGAATACGGTTTACCTTGATAAAAATTTGATCTGTTAAAGACGGTAAACGCAATACACGCCAAGCCGGACCGTAATCTTGTAATTTTTTTGTATATAAATCTCGACAAACAGAGATGATTTCTTTAAATTGAATTGAGGTATTTTTCATAATTTCGTTTCGATTTCAAAAATAATTGAAATTGCTTAAAGAACTTCTAAGATATGACAATTAATTGTAATGGTCGTTTGATTGATTTGAACGAGCCTAAAATTATGGGAATTTTGAATACAACGCCAAACTCTTTTTATGATGGAGGCAGTAATCAATCGATGAATTTGATTTTAGAAAAAGTTGAAAAACATTTGTCCGAAGGTGCTGATATGATTGATATTGGTGGTTATTCTACAAAACCTGGAGCAGAAAATATTTCGGAGCAAGAAGAAATTGATAGAACTGCACCAATTATCGAAAAAATTATTGAAGAATATCCAGAATTGATTATTTCGATTGATACTTTTCGAGGAAATGTGGCACGCGAAGCTGTAAAAGCTGGCGCTGCTATTATAAATGATGTTTCGGGTTGGGAATTGGACGAAAACATGTTTGATGCAATAAAAGAACTTCGAGTTCCGTACATTTTGATGCACATGAAAGGAACACCGAAAACGATGCAAAATAATCCTGAATATGCAGATATTACGCTGGAAGTAAACGAATATTTTTCGCAGAAAATTGCTCAATTAAAAGCTGCAAAAGTAAATGATATTATTTTGGACCCTGGTTTTGGATTTGCAAAAACATTGGATCATAATTACGAATTATTCAGTAAAATGGAAGCTTTAGGTTTTGAAGGTTTTCCTTTATTAGTCGGAATTTCGCGAAAATCGATGATTTATAATTTATTCGAAACAACTCCGCAAGAAGCTTTAAACGGAACTTCTGTACTAAATATGGTTGCGTTACAAAAAGGTGCAAAAATTTTGCGTGTTCACGATGTAAAAGAAGCAAAAGAAACCTTACAAATTTTTCAGAAATTGAATCAAATATAAAATAAAAGCCACTAAAAAGGCTTTTATTTTTAATCAATGATTTTACTATTTGGAAAGAAAACTTTGAACGTATCAACAATATTGATATCCGAAGTCAAAATTTGCCAATGTGAATCTTTCACAAATTCAAACACAACTTCGTTGTCGTATAAATTTTCATCCTCAATATTTACATGCAAATTATTTTCTTTTCTATCTCCAATAATCAACGCCTCCGTTACATGTTCCATTTTATAACACAAACTTTCTAACTGATCATATTCCACAAAAATTCCGTCTTGTTGATCAATCACTTCTTGCAATTCGAAAACCGAATATTCGTCCGTTTCACTTTCACCATCAACCCAAAGAATTTTCCAAAAATAATCCTGTATATCTTTTATTGGAGCAATCACCTCTTCCATTCGTTGAATTTGGTTTTCGTCTTCTCCGTAAATTTCTATTTTATAAGTTTCCATATCTATTACAAAATTAAAAAAGTAACTTCAAACGGAAGTTACTTTTTTACAATTTTATACTTTTTCTAACTCATGTTTCACACGTTTTTCAGATTTGATATCCATAACCTGAATCGATTCTTTGCTAAAAATCTTGAACGAATGTTCATGTTTTTCTAAGAGAAAATCATAAGGTCCTTTTGGTGCAATTAATTTCACTAAAACTGGCGCAGTTTCTAACGAGATAAACACAAGAGCTATAAAAATAGCTGCAGTCCCTAAAATTGGATTATTAACTGACAATTCGTCTAAAGCCTGCATACGTGCAGCAAAACCATTGTAATTCTCTTCGGTTGGTTTAGCCGCATCAATTTCTTTTTCTTTTGCAACATTCAATCGATCTAATTCTTTATTAATTTCAGCTAAACGAGGCGCAGATTGTTGAATATAAGTTTCGATTTCGGCAGCTTTTTGTTTTTTCAATTCTGCTTTTCGTTTCGCATTTGGTCCATAACCTTCGCGTCCAGTTGTTGTTTCAGTTTGTGTACCAACAACTTCTTTTTCCAACTCGGTAGAAGCTGAATTATACTCATTTCTTAATTTATCAATTTCTGCATAAATTTCTTTTCGTTCATTCGAAAAAGGCGTTCCCAATTCAGCATAACGCGCATCAATTCCTTTTTGTAATTCCGTTTTATTTCGATTGACAATAATATTTAATTGCTTGTTAATTTCTTTCTCGAAAATTTTTAATTCTAACGGTTTCGAAATCACAATACCTAATAAAATTGCAACCAAAATACGTGGCAAAGCAATAAAAAACTGACGAAAAAATCCACCTGACTTTTTCATTGATGTGACAATATATCGGTCAAGATTAAAAATCATTAATCCCCACAACAAACCAAAACCTGTTGCTGCATATATATTATCAAAAACAGTATTCAGCGCATATCCAGCAGACAAAGCCGCCAAAATTCCTGTAAATAATATGACACCTCCAATACCAACATGTTTGTTGATATCTGTTGGTGTTTTTTTCAAGAGTTCAAGACTACTCCCTGAACAGATGATTAAAAATTTCTGTAGTCCATTCATTTTGCAAATATAGTACTTTGTATAACATATTATTAAATATCGTGCCAAAAAAAGCTGACAATCAAATTGTCAGCTTATATTTTCAAAAAATTTACTTAAACAAAATTAAGCTTGTTTTTCGATTTTAATTCTCCATCCATAAGGATCTTCTGCTAATCCGTATTGAATATCTTTTAATTTCTTTTTCAATTGTAATGCAAAAGAATCTTCTTCAGCTAAAGTTGGTAATTGAGCACGCTCTTCACCAAATCCAACTGCATCGTATTGTGTAATTACAACAGCAGTTCCACATCCAAATACTTCTTTTAATTCTCCTGATTTGTAAGCATCATACAATTCTTGTACTTCTACAGGACGTACTTCTACTTCATATCCACTATCTTTTGCTAAAGTTAAAACAGAATCACGTGTTACTCCGTTCAAAATACGCTCAGACGTTGGCGCTGTTAAAATTTTATTTCCGATACGTACCATCACATTCATTGTTCCTGCTTCTTCAATGTATTTATGCTCGATAGAATCTGTCCAAATTACTTGATCATAACCATCTTTTTGAGCTTCAGAAGTTGGAAAGAAAGATCCAGCATAGTTTCCTCCACATTTTGCAAAACCAACACCTCCCTGAGCTGAACGACTATAATAATCAGCAATTTTTACTGATAAAGGTTTATCGTAATAATTAGGAGCATAAGCTAATAAAATAGCAAAAATATATTCGTTAGATGCCCTAGCAGAAACTGCTTCTTCTGTTGCGAACATTACTGGACGAATATATAATGACGTTCCGTAATCTTTTGGTACCCATTGACGATCGATATCAATAATAGCTTCTAAACCATCAATAAAAATTTCTTTCGGAATTTGAGGCATATTAAGACGTGCCGCAGATAAATTAAAACGCTCGAAGTTTTTCTCTGGACGGAAAATAAACACTTCTTCGTTATCATTTTTGTAGGCTTTCATTCCTTCAAAAATTGTTTGACCATAATGGAAAGACATCGCTGCTGGAGTCATTGAAATTGGTCCGTAAGGAACAATTTTTGGCTCATCCCATTTACCATCTTTGTAATGCGCGATCAACATGTGATCTGTAAACTCTTTCCCAAAAGTAGTAGAGTTAAAAACTGAATCGTTAAATTTTGATTCAGCAATTTTTTCTATAATCATTTTATGATATATTTTGTTTGTGCTTATCAAAGGTACATTTTATTTGCACTTTTTCATAATAAATATCATAACTTTCGACGATGAAAAGAATTATTCAAGAAACGGAAGATGGATCTAAAACTATCTATATTGAAGATTGGGATGAATCTTATCATTCTAAGCATGGCGCTGTACAAGAGGCTTTTCATGTATTTATAAAAAATGGATTTCATCATTTTACAGAAACAAAAAATCCTATAAAAATTATAGAAATTGGATTAGGTACGGGACTTAATTCTTTCATTACTTTGATGGAAGCTGAAAAACATAAAACTCCAGTGCAATATGTTGGAATTGAAAAATTTCCAGTTTCTGATGAAGAATTTGAATTGGTGAATTATTTCGAAAATGTTTTCAAACTTTATCCGGAATTTGAACATCGAAAAGAAGAGTTTTTAGATTATTATCAACAATTATTTCATTCAAATTGGGAAAATTGGAATAAAATTTCTCCATATTTTGAAGTTAAGAAAGTGGAAGAAGATTTTTTCAATCTGAAAAATATCAACGAAAATAATTTTGATTTAGTTTATTTTGATGCATTTGGTTCTCGTGTTCAACCAGAATTATGGGAAAAAGAATTGTTAGAAATTGTTGATTCTTTAACTAAAAAATCTGCCATTTTTACCACTTATGCAGCGAAAGGAACCATAAAAAGAGGTTTGAAAGATTTGGGCTATATTGTACAAAAACGTCCTGGGCCTCCAGGAAAACGTGAAATGATGGTTGGTTTGAAGGACTTTCCATTTGATAAATAATCTCCTTTATCATTAATTATAAAAATCGTAAATTTGCGCTGGAAAACAATTTGATGTTTTCTACATTTTTTTATGACAAATTATATCGAATATAAATTTAAAGTTGCGGAAGTAGAGCCTTTTAATGAAATTATTATTGCAATGATTTCTGAACTACCCTTTGAAAGTTTTGTTGAAAACGAAGAAGGTTTTGATGCTTACATGCCAAAAACTGACGAAAATATTGACCAAGTAAAAGAAGTGATTGATTCTATCGAGAATATTGATTTTTCTTATACGCGTCAAGAAATTGAACAACAAAATTGGAATGCAACTTGGGAAGAAAATTTCACGCCAATTTTAGTGAATGACCAATGTTTGATTCGTGCAGAATTTCACGAAACAGTTGAAAATATTCCGTACGAAATTATCATTCAACCAAAAATGTCTTTTGGGACTGGACATCACTCTACAACACATTTGATGGTAGAATATATCTTGGAAACTGAATTTACAGGAAAAGATATTTTGGACATGGGCTGTGGAACGTCAATTCTTGCAATTTTAGGAATGAAACGTGGTGCAAATTATGCAGAATGTATCGATATTGACGAGTGGGCTGTGGAAAATTCTATCGAAAATGGAAAACGAAATGGTGTTAGTTTAGATGCGAAAATGGGTGATAATTCACTTTTGGGAAGCAAACAGTTTGACATTATTTTAGCGAATATCAACAAAAATATTTTAATCAGTCAAATTCCTTCTTACATCAATGTTTTGAATGAAAATGGTGATTTATTTTTAAGTGGATTGATGGAGCAAGATTTTGATGATATCTTAGCTTTTTGTACAGAAAATGGTTTGAAATTTGTATCTAAAAAACAACGAAATGAGTGGATTGCGCTACATTTCAAAAAATAAAATGATATGACAAAATACGCAACGCAACCCATGTGGGAAACGGAAAAAGATTCGGCTGTTGATGTATTGGAACAGGAATCACACAAATATCAAATTATTGTTTACAATGATGATGTGAATACTTTTGATTGGGTAATCGAATCGTTGATTGATGTTTGTGAACACACGCCAGAGCAAGCGGAACAATGTTCTATTTTGATTCACTACAAAGGTAAATGCGAAGTCTTGACGGGTGAATTAGAAGATTTAAAACCTCGATGCACAGAATTATTGAACCGAGGTTTAAGTGCAGAAATTATTTAGAATTTCTTAATAATCATATAAAGCAAAATCAGAATCGTCTAATGTTACATTGGACGATTTTTTGTTTTGATCACTCACTATATACGAATCATAGATCTTCTCGTAAACATGATTTTCTGTTTTTGTATCCACAACTTCTGTAGATTTTTCTGTAGAATTAATCACAAAAGGAGTTACAACCAATGCTAATAGCAATATACAAGCAGCAGCCCACCAAATATTGAAATGTACAACTTTTGTTTCTTTTTTATCAATAGTTTTCGATAAAATTGACTGTTCTAAATCGTCAAAATAATTAGTAGGGGTTGTATAATTTTCCTTTTGTTTTAAGCTTTTAAAATAAATTTCATCTTCTAAATTCTTAAAATAATTCTCTGGAACCTTAAAATTATTTTTTAATCCATTTTCTTTCATATCATTCATAAGACAAAAAAAAGTTAAAAAGGTTTAATCTTCATCCTCTAAAAATTCTTTAATTTTTGTAACTGCATGATGATAAGACGCCTTTAGCGCACCAACAGATGTTCCTGAAATTTCAGAAATTTGTTCATATTTCATTTCATCATAATATTTCATCATAAATACTACGCGCTGCTTTTCTGGCAAACTTGCAATCGCTTTTTGTAGTTTCAACTCAATTTCATCACCTGTAAAATACTCATCCGTAGATAAATCATCTGCAATATTCATCGAATAATCTTCAAACGAAACATTTTGTTCTTTAGCATTTTTATGAATAAAATTGATGGTTTCGTTATAAGTAATCCTAAAAATCCATGTCGATAATTTTGATTCATTTTTGAATGAATTCAAATTTTGATAGATTTTTATAAAAACATTTTGAGCAATATCATCTGCGTCTTCATGAATCAAAACCATACGACGAATTTGCCAATAAACTCTCTGATGATAATCTTTTACAAGAAGTTTAAAAGCCTGTTCCCAATCCTTATCTAAAATGTGATCTAATATTTTCTGATCCAATTAAGTAATATTAAGCTGTAAAGCTATTAAATTTCAAATGATAAACTTCTAATAATTTTGAACATAGTTTATATTTTATATTTTTTTTATGAAATCAAATCCATATTCCACATATACTTAAGTATGAACCTATCAATAAAAGTATATTTCTATTGAAAAATTTATTTGGGCATTCACTCGCTCTATTCCTCGTATTTATACAATCTCCCTCAATTATCTCTTAATAATTCAATAACAAGAAATGTAAATCGCTCGGTCGGGCTATCCGTTGCAATCTTTTGTAGAATAAAATTCTATTACAAGTAAGAAAATCCAATTTCTACAAAAGGATTTAGACTACTCTCCCTAACGCTGGTTGTAAGTTCTGAGTTAGTTGCAAAAAGGAAGCTTCCTTTTTATCAAGAAGAAGCTTCTAGTTGACTAATTAGAAGCTCTTGTTGGATGAAAGCAAGCTTCTTGTTTTATAAAACATAGTCTGGAGATGTGGTAGCTTACATTTTACTTTGTACATTTTACAAAAAAGTATACCCACAAAAAAAGCCTCAAGTTGTTCACTTGAGGCTTTTAATAAAAACTGGCGACGACCTACTCTCCCGTAAGTAACAGTACCATCGGCGCAGGCAGGCTTAAC
>NZ_JACAGG010000025.1:0-42720 GCF_030324375.1 Empedobacter sp. R132-2 | reverse complement strand
TTTAAACGCTGTGAGAAACAAAATTATTCATCGGATTTATGCTCTAATTAAAAATCAAACTATTTATAAAAATAACTTGGTTTTGTCATAGAAATCAGAATGACAAAATTTGTTGTTAAAAGTGACAACGAATTTGAATTAGAAAAAGGATTTTGAAAAACTATATTCATTCATTTTTTATTCATGAGTTATTATTGTTTCAAATGAATATCTATAATTAAAATAGATTAAGCTATGAATAAAAAAGTTATAGAAAGATACTGCATTTAGAATGCTCAGGGAACGGTTTTCTTGGTGGCTGAGGTTCTTGAAGTCATACTTGCTCTAATTATTAGAACTAAACAATTTATTAAATCTAGTGTTCAATGTTTCAATATACGCTTGTTTAGTATCTTTATTTAAGAAGCTAATCTCCACAAAATCGATCCATTTTAGTCTAATTTTGATGAATCTTTTGTAAATAGATTCTACTGATTTATTAGGTATTTTTAATGTTTTCGCTAACTGATTGAAATCTTCTATTTTTAATCTATTTTTTTTACCATTAATTGTTAATGCAGATTCTTCCTTATCATCGGGAATTAATAACAGTGTATTCAATAAATCGTAAGCTGGAGATAATTGGTATTCATTGAAATCATTTTCGATTAATGAATAGTTTTTAAGATGCATATCAGCATTTGCAGTCAAGTAATTAAATAAAACAATTTCAAATAATTTTTGAGCTTCAAATCCACTATTTTTAGTTAGTTGATAGATTAATTTTCCGATTTTTTCTATTGATCCTCGATATTTATGTTCCGTTAAATTTTCAGTCAATTGACAAAAGTCTTCAACAGCAATTTTATCTTGATTTTTTCGATCAAATCGCTTTGTTAAATAAGCCAATTCACCTGATTTAAGCCGAATAAGTGTGTGTGTTGCTGTTTTTATTTTTACCAATTCCGCTAAATGCATGGTTAAGTCTTCATTTTCGGGTAAGTCGATATATTCTTTTGAAGCAGGTTTTAAAATATAATTTCCTTCAAGATCCACAATTGTAAATCTCGATTGTTTATTTATATCGCTTATAAGATTTAAAGATAATTTTGGCTGTACACCTGTAACTGCAACACTTTTTACAATCAACTCTTTTGCTAATTCTTCTAATTGTTTGCTGTCAAAATCAATTGAAGGAGGATTTATTGAACCAAATATTTTTTTAGAACATTTAGAATGAAAATCAATTTCATTTTCTGCTAATTCTTTGTAACAACTAAGGCATTTTATCATAATTCTTCATTATTTGAAATGATAGAAACAGCTCCAATACAATCTTTGCAAAGGGTTAATAATAAACCAAAACGATCTTTAGAATTTAATTTCCAATTTTTTACTGCAATATTCAAAAGCCAACCTTCTGGTATTAATCCATCAAAAAAAGGAAATAAAATTTTACTTTCATAAGAATCTTGTTGTTTTGGAAGCGTTAAACTAATTGGTTTCGATTCCAAATTATTCAAATATTCTTGATCGTATTTAAAAATATAACCATTTTCATTTTCAGAAATTGTTCCTGCAAATTGATTTTTATAATAGACTAAACCTTTTCTCATTGCTCAATTTTATCAATTACACCAACTTCAGAACCAAATAAAGCTAAAACTTGATTCACTTTATCTAATCTTACAGAAGGTTTTCCTTGTTCTAGTTCACGAATAAATCTTAAACCAACTCCAGCTCTCTCAGCTAATTCAGGTTGTGTAAGTTTTAATCTTTTTCTTTTCTGTTTGATAAATTCTGCAATTGATTGATTCATACTTATACCCTTTGAGGTATAAATATAGTCATAATTTTTGTTTTATACCCAATAAGGTATAAAATTTATATAAACGTAAGTATTATACCTTTTAGGGTACGGTCATTTCTTGGTGGCTGAGGTTCTCGAAGTCACACTTTTACGATATTTTCCTTTTTAGAACTCAGGGAACGATCTTTTGGTGGCTGAATTTTTTGAAGATAAAATTCTATTCTCGATACAATTTTTCTTCATTATTATTTCGAAAAATCACTCGAACTGACGAATTTTAATTAAGACGTATAACAAATGGATATAAACTAAATTTTAACCATACTGAAAACCTTTTCTTCTTGATAGTTTGATCTTTTCCCTTCGAGAGCCTAGGAACAGGTTTTTCTTGGTGGCTGAGGTTCACGAAGCCACATTTTTACGATCTATTCCCTTCGCATGTTTGATTTTTTCCTTCTAAAACCTCAGTGACCGTACTAAAAGCGAATTTGAATATTGGAAAAGAATGACGAAAACGGTATTAAAACACACACGTTAAGAAAATGTTTGAATGAAACTTAAAAAGGTATTAGCCCGTAGGGTTTTTAAAATCTTTAGAGAAATGAGAACATATTTAGTAGAGAGTTTTACAGCCAAGTCTTTTTTCGTTAGTTTTTTTGACTATTCCCCGAAGGGCATCTGAATACCTATAATTAAAATAGATAAGCTATGAATAAAAAAATGAAAGTAATAGATTTCTCGATACCTCAAATTAACAACGAGTTGAGGTTCTGAACATAATTACGTGAATAAGAGAATAATTAGTAGTTCTTTATTTATTACTTTTTGCTTGATCAAAAAGTAATCAAAAAATCAAGACTGCGATTTTCGACGTTCAATTACCATTTTACGCACTAAAAAGATTAAATGATTCGCTATCGCTCACTAATCTTTTTTACGCTTGTTTCAATGGATTGAAGCTCGTCTGCAAATCGTAAGTCGACTCTAAAATCCGTTGATAAAAGTGATAACGAATCTGAATTAGAAAAAAGGATTAGAAAAATCCGACGATTTAGAATCGAAATGCAATTTAACTCTAAATCATTGGAATAAAAAAAGTTGGAGTGTCTGAGTGGAGCGAGTTGCCAACTTTATGTAAATAATTTAGCAAGTTGAATTACCTGAGCCATACCATGGCTCCTCCTTTTAATTTCAAATGTTTTTTTGGATGAGCTTCCCCGAAGGGTATATGAATACCGATAATTAAAATAGATAAGCTATGAATAAAAAAATGAAAGGAAGATATGACAGAAAAGAATATTCACCACATAGATACATAGAACCTGGATGTAGAAAATAAAGAGCAATAGAGAAGATAAATCTATTACACATAGTTAGTAGATCGCTATGTTTCAATTTGTTGAATTATACAATCTCTAAAAAAGTGACAAAAGATTTCTCGATACCTCGAAATGACATATTGAATGCGATTCTGAGACAAGCCCAGAATGACAGCTAGATGATAAGCTTTGATGAATATCATATGATAAAAAAGTATTTGAGATTTTTGAATTACGAATTAAATAGTTACTTATTTATTACAACTACTAAAAAGTCCAATAAACATATTGTCTATCGGACTTTTTATTGGAAGTTAGTTAGGGGAGTGCATATGACTCAATTTATTTGAATTGTTTTTAATGTCCGTGATCGCCAGAATTACTTAATTTAGCATTCACAAAAAACGCTCCTTTTACAACAATTTGTGCAGTTGGATCAATTTTATTTACGGTTGTAATAGCTGTGTAACCCATATCTGAAGAACCTTTTACAACCTCGATTTTTTCAAAGTTTATCGATGTTTCATTTTTATGTTCTTTGTTCTTTTCATTCGGATCTTTACTTTCTTCGTCTGTATGCTCTTCTACTTTTTTGTTTGTTTTGACAAAGATGTAAAATTTACCATCTGCTTCTACAATTGCTTCATTCGGAACAGCAGGTGTAGAGGAATTACTTAAGCTTACGGCTCCTGTAATATTCATTCCATTTATTAATCCACTTTTATTTCCTCGTACTTTGCTATGTACTGCTATGGTTTTACTTTCATTTTCGAAAGAAGAACCAATGCTGTAAACGACTGCTTCGTAACTGTTTCCTGGATTATTTGTTAATTCAAATTGAATGACCTGACCAACTTTCATTTTAGGTAAATCTTTCTCGAAAACTTGTAAGTCTAAGTGAATAGAACTATTATCAATGATTTCAGCGACAGGAGATGAGACATCTACATAACTTCCTATTTGCGCAATAATTTTACTTACTGTTCCACTAATTGGTGCTGTAATGACCATTCCATTTCTCAAATTTGCATTGGTTACTTTAGAAGGATTAATTCCCATCATTTGCAGTTGACGAGACAAAGATGCTTTTTGAGAACGTAATGTTTTCAATTCGGCAGAAGAATTCTGAAGGTTCTTTTTTGCACCTGCATCGTTATCAAACAATTCTTTTTGTCTTCTAAATTCTTGCTCTGCATAGGTAATTCGACTCAAAACAGTTAAGTATTGTTCTTGTGTTAGAATAAATTCTGGGTTTGAAATTGTCGCAATTACTTGTCCTTTTTTGACATATGAACCTTCCTGAATAGGTAATGTTTGTATTACTCCACCAAACATGGATGATACACTGGCCATATTACTGTTTGGAACATTCAAAAGTCCGTTTGCTTTAATCATAGCCGTTAGCTCTTTTACTTCAATAGTTCCCAGTTTTATACCAACAGCCTTCATCTGTTCTTCTGTTAGCGTAACAATTGTTTGTGGCGTTTCTTCGTGTTCAGCTTCTTTTTCTTCTGTGGGTTGTTCCGTTTTTGTTTCTTTGGTACAACTACTTAGAAATAATATGGTTAACATGCTATAGATAATGATCTTTATTTTTTTCATTTTATTGATTGATGATAGAATTAATATTGACAATAGTTTGATTGACTTGTTGTATCGATTCAAGATATTTTAATTGAATATCCGTTGCGGTTTGCAATGCAAAAAGATATTCAACATACGAGATTTCACCAGTTTTGTAACCTAATTGAGCTGCTTTTACAATTTTTTCTGCATTTGGAATAGCTTGGTTTACATAATATTCATACTGCTCCAAATCTTGCTGATATTGACTGGTTGCGTTTTCTAATTGAACTTTTAGTTGCTGTTTTTGAAAATTGGCTGTTTCTTGAATGGCTTGTTTATCATATTCCAATGCTTTGATTTTTGCTTTTGTAGCACCAAACGTTAATGGAATTGCTACACCAAGGTTTACTGAAGTAAAACGATCAAGGCCATTGTAATATCTTTCCACGCCATTTTTTTCGTGCATTCCAATCATCGATAAACTGTTTACACCAACTGAGAATTCTGGTAAACCTTCGGCTTTTACGACTTCTTTGTTTCGTTCTGTAATTTCCATCTGTTGGTAAAAAGCTTTGAGAGTAGGATTATTATCAATTGTAGAACCGTCTAAAATTCCACTCAATTTTAATGGAATATAATTCGTCTCTTTGGTAATTGTAAAACTCTCTTCGGTATTCAATAATACGTTTAGATTTTTGTACGCATTTGCTAAATACACTTTGTTTTGTTTCAACAGTAGGTTGATTTCTCCTTGTTGTGTTTCTGCCGAATTAATTTCGATTTTCTTAATATCACCCGCATTAAATCGAACCGAAGCAATTCGAATAAATTCTAAATAAAGTTTATTTAATTGTTCGAGTTGATCATGGTTATATTCAAAATATTCGATCTGATAGAAATAGGTTCTCACTTGTTTCAACAATTCGTTTGTTGTTACTTCTTTTTGTATCTTCTTGCTATTTACTTCTGATTCTAAAACTGCCTTTCGATGTTTAAAAATCGTTGGAAATGGAATACTTTGAGAAATGGATAAACCATAATCAAATTTTGGACTCGCATATTGCCCAAGTTGTGCTTCCACATTTAATTTTGGTAATTCATTTGCGGTTCCTTTTAAAGCTTCACTTGATGAAATACTTCGTTCATTTGCTTTGATTAATGGATTATTTTCAATTGCAATTTGTTGTGCTTCTTGAATATTAATTGAACGAGTTTGCGCTTGAATAGATTGTCCCATTAAAAACATTCCGATTACAAGAAATGGAAGTGTATTTTTTGAATTCAATTTTATTTTCGAAAGTTTTGAATTGAATATTAAATATAACATTGGTAATACAAATAAGGTTAAAAAAGTAGCTGTGATTAATCCTCCAATGACAACTGTTGCTAAAGGTTTTTGAACCTCGGCACCTGCGCCTGTGGAAATTGCCATTGGTAAAAATCCTAACGATGCAACTGTCGCTGTCATTAATACTGGTCGTAATCGGATATTGGTTCCTTCCATTATTCGTTTTAGAATATTTTTTTCTCCTTCTTTTTCTAATTGGTTGAATGTTCCAATTAAAACAATTCCGTTTAAAACAGCTACTCCGAACAAAGCAATAAAACCGATTCCGGCACTAATACTAAATGGCATATCGCGAATGATTAATGCAAAAATACCTCCGATTGCACTCATTGGAATTGCTGTGAAAATTAATGCAGCTTGTTTGAAGGAATGAAATGTGAAATACAATAACATAAAAATTAATAATAAGGAGATTGGTACTGCAATCATCAAACGTTGACTAGCTGCTTGTAGATTTTCGAACTGCCCTCCATAGGTGAAATAATAGCCAGAAGGCAATTTGATTTCGTTGTCTAATTTTGTCTGAATATCTTTTACAACTGATTGTACGTCGCGATCTTTTACGTTGAAACCAATTACAATTCTTCGTTTTCCTTCTTCGCGACTAATTTGTGAAGCGCCTAATTTATAACTCACATTTGCGACCTGAGAGATTGGAATTTGATTGCCAGAACTTGTAGGAATCATTAAATTGTTAATGTCATCAATGCTTTTTCGATGCACACTATCCAATCGAACAACCAAATCAAAGCGTCGTTCATTCTCGAAAACTTGTCCAGCTGTTTTTCCAGCAAATGCTGTACTCAACATATCATTTACATCTTGAATGTTTAATCCGTAATTTGCCATTCGGATTCGGTCATATTCAATATTAATCTGAGGCAAACCACTTACGCGTTCTACTTGGGGTACTGTAACACCTTCAACAGATTGAATTGCTTTTGAGGTTTTATCTGCATAATAAGACAACGAATCTAAATTCTCGCCAAAAATTTTGACTGCTACATCTTGTCGAATTCCTGTCATCAATTCATTAAAACGCATTTGAATTGGTTGATTTTTTTCAAAGAATACACCAGGAATAACCTCTAGTTTTTCCATCATTTCATCACCTAATTCTTCATAAGAAATTTTTCTTTTCCATTCGTCCTTTGGTTTTAGAACGATAATCATATCTGTTGCTTCAGGAGGCATAGGATCTGTAGGGACCTCAGCAGAACCTGTTTTGCCAACGACCATTTTTACTTCATCAAATTCTTTTAAAATTCGAGAAGCTTGCATGGATGTTTCTAAACTTTGGGTTAAGGAACTTCCTTGTGGTAAAATACAGTGAAAAGCAAAATCACCTTCTTGTAATTGTGGAATAAATTCTCCTCCCATATTCCTGAATTGAATAATTGATACTGCAAAAATTGCAACTGTAATACCAACTAACCAATATTTGATTCGGATTGCTTTTTCTAATAATGGTTCATAAACTTTATGGATTTTCACCATCATTTTATCTGAAAAAGAAGCTTTGAGAGTAGGCTTTTTTGATAAAAATAAAGCACTCATCATTGGGATGTACGTTAACGAAAGAATCAATGCACCTAGAATTGCAAAACCAACTGTTTTAGCCATTGGTGTAAACATTTTTCCTTCTACACCAACCAATGTAAGAATAGGAATGTACACAATAAGGATGATAATTTCCCCGAAAGCGGCTGAATTTCTAATTTTTGAAGCTGAAAGAAAAACCTCTTCATCCATTTCTTTTTGGGTTAATCGATGCGTTGATTTTCTAAGTCCAAGATGATGTAAAGTCGCTTCTACAATAATAACGGCTCCATCGACTATCAATCCAAAATCAATCGCTCCTAAACTCATTAAATTCGCACTTACACCAAAAACATTCATCATTCCTAATGCAAATAATAAGGATAGAGGAATTGCTGAAGCAACGATTAAACCAGCTCTTAGATTACCAAGAAAAATAACCAATACAAAAATGACAATTAATGCACCTTCGATCAGATTTTTTTCTACTGTTTTAATTGCACGATTTACTAAATTCGTTCGATCTAGGAAAGGCTCGATGACGATATCGTCTGGTAGTGATTTTTGAATTGTAGGTATTTTATCTTTAATTAGGTTAACCACTTCGTTAGAATTGGCTCCTTTTAACATCATTACAACACCTCCAACAGCATCTACTTCACCATTGTAGGTCATCGCTCCGTATCGTATGGCATGTCCTAGTCTTACATCAGCTACGTCTTTTATAAAAATAGGAACAGTTCCCGTCACATTTTTTATAGGAATTAATTTTACATCATCTAAAGAAGTTACCATTCCAATTCCTCGAATAAAGTAAGCATTTGGCTTCTTATCGATGTAAGCTCCTCCAGTATTTTGATTATTTTTTTCTAAGGCATCAAAAATATCCGATACACTAATTCCCATTGCGCGCAATCTATTCGGATCTAAAGCAACTTCGTATTCCTTCAATTCTCCACCGAAACTATTGATCTCAGCAACACCAGGCGTTCCGTTTAATTGTCTACGAACAATCCAATCTTGCATTTCGCGCAATTGTTTTGAATTGTATTTTTTCTCACTTCCCTTTTTAGGATGTAAAATATATTGATAGACTTCTCCAAGACCAGTACTCACAGGTGATAATTCGGGAATGCCAACACCTTGCGGAATGTCTTCTTGTGCTTCTTTTAATTTTTCGTTGACTAATTGACGCGCAAAATAAATATCTACATCTTCTTTAAACACTACCGTAATCACAGATAAACCAAAACGAGAAATACTTCTTGTTTCTTCGATATCAGGAATATTCGCAATACTTTGCTCAATTGGAAAAGTGACCAATTGTTCTACTTCTTGACCAGCTAGAGTAGGGCTGACCGTAATAATTTGGACTTGATTGTTGGTAATATCGGGTACCGCATCTATTGGCAATTTTGTTGCGCTCCATACGCCCCAGATAATCCACAATACAGTCATAATTCCAATAACAATTTTGTTTTGGATACTAAATTTTATGATTTTATCTAACACAGATAATTTGATTAATTGTATTAACATTACCCACTTATTATCAAAATAAATGAGCACAGAAAAGTGTTGACTTCAATTTTATATCAATTGAAATCAATGTGTAGACGAAAAAAGAAATCGTCTCGTTAAGCAATATTTATTTTAGGAGGTTGCCAGATATCGGCATACAATTGGTTTTGAATTGTATTCTTTTTGAATTGTATTTTCTTGGAAGTATTTGGTTCAAAAACTTTAGGAGTTTTTAGTAATCGTGTAAATTTCATTGATGAAATTGTAATTTGACAACAATTACAAACGCACAAAGGACTACATTGATCTTTATGATCTGAATTATCTTTCTCACTATGCACCATAGAAACTTGCGTTCTATTAGTATTTGTGTCTTGACATGGCACAAATGATAGAACATTAACATATAATGCAATTATGAGAATTATAAATTTCATTGTTACAAATGTATAAACATTTTTTTGACTATAATAATTTTACGATGTTAAGATATATTGAAGTTAAGATTGAAAATTTCTATGCATTGATATTATGTGAAATGTAGTTTTATCTTGATACAGATATAAACTTAAAAGCTAGAGGATTCTCGAAATCTCTTTACTCATTAAAAATAAACGAATCAATTTTTATAATATAATTAATAACTATTTAATTTACATTCTATATAAAATAAATTGATTGATTGATAAAACAATTTGATTTTTAATTGATAAGACAAATTACTATATTTATGATATTTACAAAACAAAAATTATTAAACATAAAAAAATAGTATTCATGGAGAATCAAGGAGGTGATATTTCAAAATGCCCTTTCCACAATGGTACAATGTCAAAACCAGTGGCAGGAGAAGGAACACAAAATCAAGATTGGTGGCCAAATCAATTAAAAGTTGATATTTTACGTCAACATTCAAATAAATCGAACCCAATGGGGGAAGATTTTAATTACGCCGAAGAATTTAAAAAATTAGATTTAGAAGCGGTTAAAGCTGATTTAAAAGCTTTGATGACTGATTCTCAAGATTGGTGGCCAGCAGATTTTGGGCATTATGGCCCATTTTTCATTCGTATGGCATGGCATAGTGCAGGTACATACCGTGTGCAAGATGGTCGTGGTGGAGCAGGTGAAGGACAACAACGTTTTGCGCCGCTTAACTCATGGCCAGACAACGTTTCGTTGGACAAAGCGCGTCGTTTAATTTGGCCTATCAAACAAAAATATGGTAATAAAATTTCATGGGCAGATTTAATTATCTTAACAGGAAATGTAGCCTTAGAGTCGATGGGATTCAAAACGTTAGGTTTTGCTGGTGGTCGTGCTGATGTTTGGGAACCAAATATGGATGTATATTGGGGTTCTGAAAAAATTTGGTTAGAAGAGAGTGGTGGTCCAAATAGCCGTTATTCTGGTGATCGTGATTTAGAGAATCCGTTGGCTGCGGTACAAATGGGATTGATTTATGTGAATCCAGAAGGTCCAGATGGTAATCCAGATCCTTTGGCTTCGTCACGCGATATTCGTGATACGTTTGCGCGTATGGCAATGAATGATGAAGAAACATTGGCGTTGATTGCTGGTGGTCACACTTTCGGAAAAACGCATGGTGCGGCTTCGGCTGATCATGTTGGCCCAGATCCTGAAGCTTCTGATTTGGAAATGCAAGGTTTGGGTTGGAAAAACTCGTACGGAACAGGAAATGCAGGTGACACAATTACATCAGGTATTGAAGTAACTTGGACAAGTAAACCAACAGAATGGTCAAATTTATTTTTAAGTTATTTATTTGGTTTCGAATGGGAATTAACAAAATCTCCTGCAGGTGCTCATCAATGGGTAGCAAAAGATGTAGGCGAAATTATTCCACATGCGCATGATGCTTCAAAAAAATTAAGACCAACGATGTTGACTTCGGATATTGCGTTACGTATGGATCCAGCTTACGAAAAAATTGGACGTCGTTTCTTGCAACATCCAGAAGAATTTGAAGATGCTTTCCGTAAGGCATGGTTCAAGTTGACACACCGTGATATGGGACCACTTTCTCGTTATTTAGGTGCAGATGTTCCGAAAGAAGTGTTCACTTGGCAAGATCCAATTCCAGCTGTTACACATGAATTAATTGATGAGGTTGATATCGCTGATTTGAAATCTAAAATTTTAGCTTCAGGATTATCTGTTTCAGAATTAGTTTCTACAGCTTGGGCTTCGGCTTCGTCTTTCCGTGGATCGGATAAACGTGGAGGAGCAAATGGTGCGCGTATTCGTTTGGAACCAATGAAAAATTGGGAAGGGAATAATCCAATTCAATTGAATAAAGTCTTAACAGTTTTAGAAAATATTCAACAAGAATTTAATTCAGCGAATTCTTCAAAACAAGTTTCGATTGCGGATTTAATTGTCTTAGGAGGAAATGCAGCGATTGAAAAAGCAGCAAAAGATGCCGGAAAAACAATTACTGTTCCGTTTGCAGCAGGTCGTGGAGATGCAACGCAAGAGGATACAGAAGTTGAATCTATAGCGTACTTAGAAACAATTGCAGATGGGGTTAAAAACTACCGCAAAAACACAAGAAGATCTGTTTCGACAGAAGAATTGGTGATTGATAAAGCACAATTGTTAACGTTGACTGCACCAGAATTAACTGTTTTAGTTGGTGGAATGCGTGCGATGAATGCGAATTATGATGGTTCGAAACATGGTATTTTCACAGATCGTCCAGGTCAGTTGACAAATGATTTCTTTGTGAATTTATTGGACATGGGTACTGTTTGGAAAGCGACAGATGAAACGAAAGAAATCTATATGGGATCTGATCGTAAAACTGGAGCACCAAAATGGACAGGAACTCGTGCGGATTTAGTATTCGGTTCAAATTCTGAATTACGTGCCGTAGCAGAAGTTTATGCTCAAGCTGATGCGCAAGATAAATTTGTACATGATTTCGTGGCCGCTTGGAACAAAGTGATGAACGCAGATCGTTTTGATTTGAAATAAATATATCATTAAATAAAAAAAACGGATTCTAATTTAGAATCCGTTTTTTTATTTTTGCTTTACGCTTTACGCTTTACGCTTTACGCTTTACGCTTTACGCTTTACGCTTTACGCTTTACGCTTTACGCTTTACGCTTTGCTTAGAATGGATAGCCAATGGCGATGTTCAAGATCAAGTTGTCTTTTCGCCATGCTTTGTCTCCAAAATCTATTTTATCAAATGTCCAACGGTCATTCTTTTCGTAATAAGGCACTCGAAGTGGAGTTGCTAAATCTAATCTTAAAATTAAGATATTAAAATCAAGACGTAATCCTAAACCAGCTCCAACTGCTATTTCGCTCATAAAATCTTTTGAGAATTTTGCACCTGGACGTGTTTCATCTTCGTTGATTAACCAAATATTTCCTGCATCAACAAATAACGCAAGGTTAAGAAAACTGAATAATTTCTGTCTAAATTCTGCATTTAGTTCCAATTTAATATCACCTGATTGATCAAAAAAGAAATTTGCATTTTGATTACGTGGATCATAACTTCCTGGTCCTAATGTTCGTGCTCTAAATGCGCGAATACTGTTACTTCCTCCTACAAAAAATTGTTTGGAATAAGGAACAAATTCAGAGTTTCCATATGGATAGGCTATTCCTCCAATGAATCGTGTGGCTATTGATGATTTTTCTGAAAATTTGTGATAGAAACGGAAGTCATGTTCCATTTTTGCATATTGACTAAATGGTATTTTGAAAATTTCTTTTTCCTTGTCTTTTTTCGCATTCGCACCTGTTATTAATCCTGTTAAATTTCCAGCCAAATCAACTAAACCTCGGTAATAGAATGTGCTTTTTCGAGGTAACATTGTTGTGGTATAAGTATACGAATACTGTGGTCCAAAAATTAATTGTTTGTCGACAACGCGTTTCAAACTTGGGTTGATGATATTTCCAATTGAATCGTAGATTTTGCTGTTGTATTCATCTGTCACTTTTTCTGGAAAGACTAAAGTTGCACTAAAAATCTTTAAATTATGTTCTTTTTGCGCATTCTCTTTCCAAACGTAACCAAAAGAAGTATTGAAATTGTGAAGCGTATATAATCTCGATCTGTTTTGATATTCGTAACCAATCTCAATATTGGTTCTCGGTACAAACGCACTTGATGAATGAAATTTGAAAGGCGCTACAATTCTCGGAATAGAAAGTTGCGTATTAAAACCAGCTCTAAAAATATTATTTGCATCTTTTTGTCCGCCCAATTGCATATCAAATGCACCATATAACGCCATTTTAAGCTGTTCTGCACCTTTGAAAATGTTTCGATGTGTCCAATTTAAATTTAACTCACCACCACCATAATTCGCCGAGTTTGTTCGTCCTAAAACTTCTAATCTCAACGACTGAAATTCGCGTGGTGTTAAGGTATAATACACATCAAATTTATGGTTAACCGAATCAGAAATCACGAAATCATTTTTCACAAATTTGAATACCCCCAAATTAATTAATCGATTAAGGGTTAAATTATGATCTGCTCGGTTGTAAATCTCTCCCGTTTTAAAATATAACGCACGATCAAAAACTTTTGGTTTGAAACTATTTTTTGGATCAACCATGTAAAAACCATTTTGCTCGTATTTTGCTAAGGAATCATTGTTCATCGGCATTTTATAGATACCTTTTCGTGCGTCTCGAATGTTATAATCTGGGAAAACAATTACTTTGTCAATACTATATTGTTGTTTTGCTTGTTCTGGCGTTTTGTCTTTTAACTTGACAAATAGTTCGACATCTTGCTTATTCGTAACCGTACTATCCGCTTGCACAATGATGTTATCAGGATGAAAATAATAATAACCATTTTCTTTCAGACGCGCATCTATTCGTTCTCGTTCAGCTTTGATTACATCCAAATCGAAAGGTTGTTTATCTTTCAGTAACGTATTTGCTTGCGTTTTTTTAATTTCCTTGTTGACCGCCAAAGTGGTATCTTTTGGGAAATTAACTTGGTTGATGTAATAACGTTTGCGCGGTTGCAAGACATAATGCACTTCCGCTTTTTTGTTTTTACTTATTGTATCACCCTGTGCTTTGGCATTGAAATATCCTTTGTTTTCAGAATAATTAACTAAAATATCTTTATTGAATTCGATGTCGACATCACCCAATAAAACAGGTTTCTGTCCCACTTTATATTTCAACCAATATTTCAATCCTTTTTGCTTTTTAGGTTCGCTCGTGATGTTATAAATGTACAAACGAGGACGAAGTCCAAAAAAACTTGAATTAGGTTTTGGAATGATATTTTTTTCGAGATTATCTTTTAATTCTGCTTTGTCAGTTTTGCTTAACGAATCGCCTTCTATCGTTAATTTAGAGCCCGTGTAAAGCATTTCACCTTCTTTCAGAAAACGTGTATTGCTACAAGAAGAAACACCTAGAACAGAAACTGAGCATGCAATAATTTTAATATACGTTAAGGTTGATTTTTTCATGGTTTCACTTCTTGATTTTGTGTTTTTCTATTTGCTCTGTTCGCTCTATTTTTTCTTCTTTTCTCGAAAATTTCTTTGAATTTGTCGTAATCTAATGTGATGATAAATCCAACGCCTGTTTCTACAATTTGTCCTTGTAATGCGACTTGGTACTCATCTTTTCGATAAGCTCTCAACATGTATCGACCATCACGCGATAAACTATAATCGATCGTGATATCACCCGCAATATTGGTCATGTTTTCATTTTCTCGTGCGTCACCATCTAAACCAAAATTACTTCCAACCGAAACTTTCAATCGGTCGTTTAACAAACGTTTGCTCACGGCAACATTCAGGTCTGTTCGTGTATTTTTAGATCCCGAAGAATAATCGTCTTGCGTATCTAATCCCAAATCGATATCAATTCCTTGGATTAAATCATCCGCCAAATTATTCAACTGTTGCGACAAAATATTACTTACACTTTGTAGCGCCATTGTTTCTGCGGATACACTTGTTTTGCTTTCGAACGGATTCTCTCCAATAAAACGATTCAGCAACAACAATGCAAATACTTGTTTGTTCATTTCGGCTTCATCATTTTTCAACTGATCCAATTTCGATTGTGTATTTTCGATCACCGCAGTTGCAATAGACGGATTATCTTTATCCATCGAAATATTGAATTTAATATCAGGTTTTAATAATTCACCTTTCAAAATTAACTCGGTATTGAACGGAATTCGTTGTTTATACATGTTCATTTCAGAAGAAGAATAGCCCGAAATTTGTTGTTCGATTAAATCAATAGGAGCGGCTTTTGTTTTGTAAATCGCCGTAATGTCTAAATTGGCTGTAGTTGGCTCGCCAGTCCATGTAATGGTACTTCCTTTCTGAATATCAAAACGACGTTTTAACAAGCTCACCGAAAGTTCGTACGCACCTTTTTCTACTTGATAAACGCCAACCAAAGTCATTTTTCCTGAAGGATCCATTCCGCCTGTTAATTCGGCTTCACCTTGTATTTCTACAAAATCTCCGTTGGCTTTGTCGATGATAATAGATGTTTTGGCTTCTTTGCTGATTTCAATATTGACACTTACATCTAAACCTTTTATTTTAGATTCGGCTTTTAATTCGTCTGTTTTAATCGTTTCTTGAAGCGCCATTTGATCTTGATCAATGAATTCGACAATTCCTTCGCGCTCTTGTAAAGAAGGCGATGATTGTGGCAAAACAAATGTGAAATTCGTGTCATCAGTTACCGTTAAACTTCCGTTTACTTTCGGTAAATCTAAGTCACCTTTTATCGTTAAGTTTGCATTAACCGCTAACTTTCCGTACATGATGGCGTCGTTCGATTTTTCTGAATTTACGACATTGAAATCTCGTGCATTTGCTGTTAAATTGAAGGCGAAATCACGATACGTTTCGGTTAAAATTTCTCCTCTTATCGTTAATGAATTGCCTTCGTTGTCATTGATTTTGAATCGATTGAACTCAATTCCTTTGTTCGTGAAATCAATTGCATCATCAATTTTTCTGAAATTACTTCCTGTTTCAGCAATCGTTAAACCAACTTGATTAAATTTCACTTGACCTAAAATGCTCGGTTTATCCATTGTTCCAGCGATTTTTAGATTTCCAGAAATATAACCTTCTGTGTCTTTGATTTGATTCATTGCAAATCCTTGCACCGATTTCATTTCTAATCGATTGATATCTAAAGCTAAATCAAGCGCACTTTCTTTGGTATTATAATCTCCAAAAATCTTCATGTTGTTGCTGTTTCCATCTAAGGTAATATCAGCGTTAATCATGGTTGGAGAAGTGTTTTGTACTTTTGCTATAATATTTCCAATAGGATTTCCGAAAGCTTTTAAATCTGAAACGGTCAAATCAGCATTGAAGGTCATTTCTTTGTTTAAATCTCTAATTTGAGCTGTTCCATTGATTATTCCTTCGGCAGGTAAATCATCTTTTTTAATGATTTCTGCAATGGTTTCAATTTTGAAATCTTTGATGGTAATATTCAGCGGACTTGTTCCTTTTTCCGATTCAGATTGCAATAAAATTTGACTTCCATTGTTCATCAAACTGAAATTATTCGCCACAATTCCATCTTTTCTCAACTGAATTAAATTTCCTTCACCAACTTGCCATTGATCGTAGTTTAAGACCAATCCATTCGGATTAAGACTAATTTCCGTGATATCGTTTAGCGTTTTTAGATTTCCAGCCACCAAAAATTGTGTTGCATCTTTCGCATCCTTTGTCGAAACGTTATAATTGATCACATTATTTGTAATATCACCATTCAAATCAATTTTTTGTAATTGAAAACTTTCACTTTTTAATGCATCCACATTCAACGAATACAACAAGGATTCATCTTGGTTGGATAGTTTTATCAATCCATTGTTAATCGTATTTGTTCCGTACGTTAAATTCGGAATTTTTCCATCAACATTGATTTGTTTTGAATCGGCATTATAAGTTGCGTCAAGTGTTATGGTTTCGAAGCTTTTCAAATCGGGAACAAATCTTCGAATCAACTCATCATCTTTAATTTTTGCATTCAAAGTAAAGAATTGATGAGGTTCTATTTTTTCGTCTTTATTTGGTTTCTGAAATTCATAATATTGGTTAATTGTTGAAGTTATCGAACCAAAAATTTGTGTCAATTTAAATTTTCCTTTCATATCCAAATCGGCCAATTGTGAAGTCAAACTAATTTGATTTGAATCAGCAGTTGAAGTCGCAATCAAGCTTACTTCTTGCATTGGAAAAATATCTTTTGTATTGGATAATGCAAAGTTTTTTAGATATAAAGAACCATTTAAATAATCTGGATTTAAATCAGCGAAATTGGCATCAATTTCTCCTGCAACAATCATCGGTTCGTTGTAAAAACCAAGTTTTTGAACATCTAATTTGACAATATTTCCGTTCAATTTTACATCAGATAAATCCTTTTTGTACACACCAGAAGCCGTCAAATTAAGATTCGCGTTTGGATCTTTTGATAAAATATGTGCATCAAATACTCCATGATTCACTTTTGCATCGAGTGTAATATTTTGATAAGTATATTTATTGTAATAAGCTGATGAAACGGTTCCTGAAAGTTTTGTAACCATTTTTTCTGGGTTGAAACTTGTTCCAATAGCATTAATTTTTCCTGTTATTTTGCCTAAATCCTTGTTGCTAATAAGCGTTCCAATATCCAAATTTTGTAGGTCTGCTTTGACATTATATTTCTCGGCATCCTTTTTTTGCATGTCCACAATTGCATCAATTTTCGCATTTCCCAACGTAGAATTTATTGCCAATTGTGTATTGATGATTTCGGTTGTTCCTTTCGCTTTTCCTTTGACAGAAAGCTTTGAAGGAATTCTAATGTTAGTTGGAATAGTATTTTTCGGAATTAAATTGTATATCGTTTTAGAAGATGTTGAGAAGTTTTTGATGTTCAAATCATAAAATAAATTCTTTGGATTCATCGCATTTTTCACTCTTCCAGAAGCCGAAAGTTGCAAATCATCTAAACCAGAAACTTGGAGATTATTAATCAATAAATCGTTTACTTTTCCTTTTACATTGGTGTTAACACTCAGAATGGCGTTTGGATATTTGTCGAAAGGCGTCGTATTTCTAAGCGTTGGAGCAAGATTTAAAATATCTGCCAAACCAATTTTTGAGTTTTTGATATTCGCATTAACCAAAACATTTTCTGGATGAGAAGTTAACTCATTAATCGTATTGTAGTGCAAAATAACTTCGTCACGAAGAACAGTTCTTGGTGTTTGTAAATAGAGGTTTTTCAGATACGCTTGTGTGTCTGCGTACAAGAAATTTGTTGTTAATTTCTGAATATTCAATCCTCTTGATTCTTTTATTTCAGCACTTTTTACTTGTCCAGCAAATGTGTTATTTTTCATTTCGAAATCGCGCAAATCAAGATTTAATTTAGAAAAATCCAAATGATTAAAATCCATTCCTTGAGCCGTTCGACGTTCAGCAGTATTGTTGTATTTTACTTTTACATTTTCTAATTTCGTTTCGTTCAAAACCAAATTCATTGGGGTTGAAGAAGTAGACGAATTCGAAGTAGAATTCTTTGAAGAAAGGAATAAATTCGCTTCGATATCAGCGTCTTTCAACAAAATATTTTCGATGTCGAAAATTGAATTTTCAAGATCAAGTTTATTGACTTTCGTTTCAAATTCGTTTAGGTTAATTTTGGCAAAAGTTTTCGAATTTTCGTCACCATAATTAACTTTGATATCATTCAAATTAATCTTACTCAACCCAATTTGCAATGGAGTTTGTTTTGCAGTTGGATCAATTTTATCCACATTATTTTCTTGGATTTTATTAACCATTTTTTGATTAAAATCAACCAACAAACCATTCACTAAAATATCATCAACCGCATAAGAATTTTGTTGTAAATCAAGTTTTTTAACACGCGTTTTGAAATCTTTGAATTTGACTTTAGCAAACATTCCAGAAATATCATCGCCATAATCGATATCAAAATTGGTTAAATTAAATCCGTTCAATTCAATTTTCATTGGCTTTTGATCATTCAAAGAATCGACTTTTTCTTCTACTTTTTTCGCAACTTCTTTTACAATATCTTGTTTCAATTTTAGCTTTAAACCGTCTAAATTGATATCGCTAATTCCATACGAATTTTGTTCTAAATCGAATTTTTTGACACGCGTATCAAATGAATTTAGATGAAGTTTGATGTTATTTGCCGCTTGCTGATCATTGAACGAAACATAAATATCATTCAGTTTTATTTTATCTAACGAAATGATAAATGGCTTTGAAGGACTTTCGTCTTTTTCGTCTGTTACAAAAGCATTGATAATATAATCGAAATTGAATTTCCCATCTGGTTTACGTATAACATTGGCATGAACGCCACTCAAATCAATAGATTTTATATCTGCTTTACTTTTGGTTAATTGCCAAATATCCAAACCAACATCAAACTTTTTGACCGATAAAAGCGTGTCAACATCTTGTCCTTGTAAGTAGAGATTTTCCATCACCAAACTATTTGGAAAATCGACATAAACACGGTCTAATTGTACTTTTGTATGTATTTTATTTTCGAGGTAATTGACTAATTTATTTTTTACAAAATTTTGTACAGTAGGTAACTGTAAACTAAAAATTGCAATTGTCACCAATAAAAATATTGATAAAAGTGTAAGAGAGAAGTATTTGAGTATTTTTTTTACATTGAATTTCAATTGGTTAGATTTTATTTGTTTTATTGGAATTAAGATACAAATTTTCTACAAGGATAATACCAAAAATGTACTTTTTCATACATCGTTTTACCATTTTTGGAAACGATTACAACTCCATTAAAAGGAAATGAATGTTTTGAACGGATAATTTTTTCGAAGTCGAGTTTTAATTGTGCGTTTTTTTGCGCAAAAATTGGTTGACAAATAAGATAAATTAATCCTAAAGTCAAGATTTTTAGAAGAGTTTTCATTTTTATGTTTTGGTTAATGTAAAAGTAAAATATAATCTGTTTTGAAATTGATAATATTTTAAAATTCTCTTAAAACTTTTTAATTTTCATTGGTAAAACCAATATTCTTTTATTAAATTTGAGTCAAACAATTGAAGCTATGAGAAGAATTTTTTTTGAAAAAGATAGCCACAAAGACTACTTATTTGTTATAATTGATCACGAAAGAGAATTGGATCAAATTTATAAAGTAGATAATTTTACTGACGAAACTGGACGTGAATATGTGTACACCTTGATTGGAGAACGCAAAAAACTGAATGCAGATTTGTTGAAACCACATGTTGTTGCGCTAGAGAATGGGAGTTACACGAATTACAATGGAGAGGGAATTGTAACAGATTGTCATGCGTGTTTAGAAAGTATTGTGGATAATAGAGGATTGAATAGAGAACAAGAAATATTTGTTTATGTTCGAAATAAATAGAAATTACAAAAGGCTTTGAAATTTTACTCAAAGCCTTTTTTTATGAGATTTCAATTTGATTGAAAATTAATTTTTGAACGACTTCATCCAAATGTTCTTTGTGTTTTGCGACATAATCATTGGCAACGTCCAATAATGTTTTAATGTTGCTGTTGGAAACATTTCCTAAATCCAATGCAGATTCTGGAATTTCAGGATTAAATCGATAATAATTTTGTTGATATTTTGGCTTCAATAAAGCGAACATGCTTCTCATTTCCTGATCGACCATATCAACGCCAGTCGAAATAAAAATGTCTACCAAAGGATCTACCCATTTCGATTTTGAAATTCCTGTTAAATGTTCGTGTTTATATGATTTTGCACGTGAACCATTTCCGAGAGAAATGATAATAAATTCTTGTAAAGGTGCTGTTCCATTATATTTTAATTCATCTTTGAAATATTTATTAAAATTTATTTTTTGCGTTTCGATAAAGCCAACAAAAGTTGGATTGTTTGCAAAAACACCACCATCAATGCAACTAAATTCTTGATCAGCGAATGATTTTATTTTTGCAGGTTCAAAATAAGTTGGCGCAGCTGATGAAGCACGGCAAATATCTTTTACATAGAAATTTCGGAAAGGAGAGATTCCATCAATCGAATTGAAAATTTTTGGTTTTTGATGCTCAGTATCATAAGAAACTATCGCGCAAGGACGAATCAAATCTTTTAACTCTGTATCTCCAAAAACGATTTTTAATTGCTCTTCCAATACAAGTGTTGGTAAATTATCTTTTAGCACACTCAACGGATTATTGAGAATTGTCCAAAATGTTTTTGAGAAGATATTTTTCCCTTCACCTAAATAAATATTCAGTGCATCTGTGATCGAGTGTTTTGCTCTTTTTGGATTTTCGGTAGAAGGAGATAATAACAAAGAAGCGATTAAAGCGCCAGTACTTGTACCTGCAATAAAATCGACATAATCGCCTATTTTGGCATTTTCGTCATGAATTTCCTTTAATTTATCTTCGATGTATTTTAAAATGACACAAGATATAATTCCTCTAATTCCGCCTCCATCCAAAGAAAGTAAGACAATTTTTTTCTCTTTAAATTCCATTTTTGATGTTCTATTGTTTAAAGTTAAACTTTTCCTTTTAAATATTCTTTATTTTTACACTTGATAATTTGTTTCAAAATGACCAAAAAACTTTTCCCAACATACGATATCTGTAATCTGAATACCGAAAAAAATAGCAATGAGTTGTTTTCCATCGATCATTTTAGAGGTTATGTTGATAGTAATCCTCATTTGCAGGAAGTTCACAGTCATAATTATTACCATTTGGTCTATTTTACAGAAGGTAGTGGCGAACATTTGATCGATTTTGAAAAGTTTGAGGCTAAATCTGGGACAATGTATTTTATGAAACCTGGACAGGTGCACCAATGGTATTTTAAGGAAAAATATGATGGGTTTGTAGTGAATTTTTTCGATAATTTTTTTGATTGGATTGGAATTAATTCTTCCATTTTACAGAAATTTAGATTTTTACAATCTATTTTGGTGAAAGATCATGTGGTTGAAATTTCGCCAGATTTACAAGAAAAAATTGCAAGTTATTTTGAAGAAATGATAAATGAAAATCAAAAAAATAATCAATTCTCGAATTTAAAAATTGGTTTTCATTTGATGAGTTTATTCATTGATATTGAACGAAGTTTAGAAGCGGTAAAAATTAAAACAAGTGATTATCAATCGGTATTGTTGAATAATTTTCAGGAGCTTATCGATCAAAATTTTAAGAACAAAAAACTACCAAAAGAATATGCCGAATTGTTGTACATCACGCCCAATCATTTGAATGCGCTTTGTAAAGATATTTTGGGTAATTCGGCAGGAGAGTTGATCAGAAGTCGTGTGGTATTAGAAGCAAAACGTTTGCTAGTTAATAAAGAAATTTCGGTGACTGAAATAGCTTATTTACTTAATTTTCAGGATGCATCTTATTTTGTGAAATTCTTTAAGAAATATACTGAATTTACGCCAGAACAATTTCGAAAACAATATTACGCTTAGATTAATTATTATTATATCGAATAGGAATATTAAAATAGATTTTTAAAGGATTTTCGTTAATTAATTAAAGCAGGTTTTATTTTGGATAATCTTTCTTCAACATCATGACTCAATTTCATGTTAAAACATTCTACGTAATTATCTGTTTTTTCTTCACATCTTGGATAAATTGCGAACTGAGTCACATTTTTATTGTGTATATTTTTTGTAAAAAAGTAAAAGTACAAATAGAAAATACTAGTAGCTTTAGTAAGTTTTTCATAATAGGTGGTTTATGTTTTTATTTGGTAAATATTTATAAATTAATGATTTATATCAATCCGTAAATATTACCATAAATACCATAAATAGTGCCAAGCTCTAACCTGATTGTAACGGTAAATTTGCATAGATATTAAGTAGTAAGGTATATGAGTGATATAAAACAAGATTCAACGCAACTTGGTTTTGAAAAAGAGAATGAGCAATTCAGAACAGAGGTCGCAACAATGGATAAAAAAGGAACTCGAAAATGGGTGTATGCGAAGAAACCTTCTGGGAGATACACTAATTATCGTACAATTGTTTCTTCGGTTCTATTGCTTTTATTAGTTGGGTTACCCTTTATAAAATTAACAAATGGAAATCCTATTTTTAAATTTGATGTGTTCAATACGAATTTCATTCTTTTTGGTTATCCATTTTTTACAACAGATTTTTTCTTACTTGCTTTCGGGATGATTGTAAGTGTGGTTTTTATTATATTATTTACGACTGTTTATGGACGATTGTTTTGTGGATGGTTATGTCCGCAAACAATTTTTATGGAAAGTGTTTTTCGTAAAATTGAGTATTGGATAGAAGGTGATAGAAGCAAACAAATTCGTTTGGATAAACAAGATTGGAACGAAGAAAAAATTTTGAAAAGAGGAGGAAAGTGGACGATATTTTACATTATTTCGTTTTTCTTTTCGAATATATTTTTGGCATATATCATCGGAATGGATGAATTGATCAAAGTAATTACCGAAGGTCCATCAGAGCATGGAGGTTTATTATTGGGAACATTTATTTTTAGTATTTTTTTCTATTTTGTTTTCGCTTGGTTTCGTGAGCAGGTTTGTACGTTGGTATGTCCTTACGGAAGATTTCAAGGAGTTTTGATTGATAAAAAAACAATTCAAGTTTCGTATGATTTCAAAAGAGGTGAAAATACAAACGGACGCTCTAAATTTAGAAAAGGTGAAGATCGTGTTGCTGCAGGAAAAGGAGATTGTATCGATTGTGGTCAATGTGTGGCGGTTTGTCCTACGGGAATTGATATCAGAAATGGTTCTCAGTTAGAATGTATCAATTGTACAGTTTGTATGGATGCTTGTGATGATATTATGACGAAGATTAATTTGCCAACAGGATTAATAAAATATGCTTCCGAAGAAAATATCGAACAAGGAAAATCATTTAAGATTACTGCAAGATTAATTGCTTTTACATTTGTATTGGTTGCAATGATAGGAGCAATGACGGTGTTTATGTTAAATAGAAGTGATGTCGAAGTGAAGTTTCTACAAGTTCCAGGAAAAGATTATGTCGTAGAAGGTGATTATATTATTAATACAATGCAATACAGTTTGATGAATAAAACCAACGAACCATATAAATTAGTTGTTCGTGTAAATGGTTTTAAAGGTGGAAAAACTGTTTTGTTAGTAGAACCAAATCAATATATACAAATAGATGAAGGAAAATTAAAGCAAGGTTTAATAGATATTAAAATTCCTAAAAGAGAACTGAAATCTTACAAAGTTCCAGTTATTTTAGAATTAAAAGATTTGAAGGGAAAAACCATCGATCATTATACGATTAGTTTTATGGCTCCTTTTTAGTTGAATTAAAAACGTCTTACATTTTGTAAGACGTTTTTTTTTTGAGTTTATTTTTTTGTCAACACTTCGTTTTCAAATGTCACACCTTTCCATCCGTTTTGCATAAATTGACGAATATTATTGTGATCAGTTCCTTCTGGCGAATCTAATACAGCTTGATAATGTTCTGCAAATAATTTTAAGGTATCATCTTCAGAGAAATTATTCAATTTTGCAAAAGCAAAAACCTTCGCACTTCCTTGATTTTGATCTACAGCATTTTCCTGATTTCCATTTACAAATGCAGACGCTGTATAAGTATAATTTTCTTCGATATGGGCGATAACATCAGCAAAATTTGCTTCGTTTTGGTTTAATTTTTCTAAAATCATTTTATCTTTTTGTCAAAAATAAGAACTTATTTCGAATACAATAAATCATTAAGTATGTTAATTTTTTTATGTCGTTAAATAGTTAACGTATGTTTAACAACTTTCTGTCTATTAATTAATTAGATTTATAATTATTAACAAAATAAAAATAAATTTTATGTTCGAAAGAAGGCAATTTAATTATGAAACGTCAAGTGTTGCGCTACGCGAGCTTGCAGAAAAAGGATATCAAGAAGATTTTAATTTATTAGAAAGTGATTTGATTGATCATCCGCACGATTTTAAGATTATTTACATTTATCGTTACGAAGGAAATTCGAGTCCCGAAGATGAATCGAGTGTTTATGGAATCGAGAAAATTTCGACTGGAGAAAAAGGTGTTTTAGTTGCAGGTAATTTAGGATTTGTACAAACTAATTTAGCATCGATACTTATCCAATTAGAAATTGAGGGCAGAGGTAGAATTCTGAACAACTAAAAATAAAAGCATGAATCAACTACTAAATATTACCATTAAAATATAAAAAAGCGTTATCAATTTTCTTGGTAACGCTTTTTTATATTTTTTCGAATAAATTTGAACTTTCTAAAGAAAGTTAATCGTTTTCTGTTTTTAATAATAGTCTATATTCAGAAAAACGATGTTCGCGAATAGGTCTTATAAAAGGTTCTGTTTTGAAATATAAAACTAAACATGGAGAAATATTTTTATATTTTTCTAGAAACTCAAACAAAACTAATTCACCATTCTTTATTCGCTGTTTTATTTTGTTGTGATAAGGATACATTTTCCTTTTTATAAAATATTACTTCGCTTTTCTACATAAAACCTTGAACGGAATAGAAAATGCACTATTATATTTTGATTTCAAACGACGAATATCTCTCGAAGCAGATGCTCTTGTAAAATAATCTCCAACTAAAACGCGATAGTCTGGTGAGAAATAAGCTGTTTGCGATGATAAGTCAGGATAAGAACGTGCAAATTCATTTCTTACCTTCTCTGCATCTTTTCTATCTTTCGAATAATAAATCTGAATTTTGAAACCATTAACCTGTGGTGTACCTGCGCAAGGATCATTAGATTGTATAACTGTTTTTTTCTCTGTCGGTTTCTTTACAGTAGTGGTATAACTACAAACAGCATCTTCTTTTGCTTTTAATACATTATTTATTCTACTATCAATTTCCATATTCAATGTACCATTGTTGATAATTTGAACGGTATCAATTTTATCTTGAGCAAACACGCAAGAAGAAAATGTAATAAGGAATAAAAAGATAAATTTTTTCATAAGATGAAATTAATTTGTGCAAATATACTTTTTACAATTAAGTTATTAAATTTTATAGACTTTTATTTTCTTACAACGAATATTGTTCCAATTTTTTTTTACTAACAAATATTTGATTGTTGTTTCATAAAATTGATTGGCAGATTGTAATAAAAACAATAATGATTATTTTTTTAAATTATGTTAAATAGTAATTTTTCTTGTTCTAAATCTTTTCTATCAAATCAAATAGATAATATTTATACAGCGATATTTTTTAATAATTAATTTAGAAACGTTTTAAATTAAGCTCAATGACAAAGTTCAGTATGTAAACTTTATGATTTTATTAAGTATTGAAGCTATTTTTGCTGTTAGTTAAGTGTTCAAATAAAAACGAGTTAAAAGAAACAACGAACTGAGATTATTTAAGTAAATGAAGGCAAGATTTCTAAAAAGAATACGTTTATGGAGCTGCGCGATAATACTATCGACGTTCTCCTTAGCAAATGCCCAAGATGCAGGTAAAGGTTACGAATTATTCGAAGCCAACTGTACTGCATGTCACCAGATTGATGGTAAATTAATTGGGCCGGAATTACGTAATGTTGAGAAACGCGTACAAGATGAAGCTGGACTTGGAAAAGAGTGGTTACACTCTTGGATTAAGGACAACAAAGCTTTACGTGCGTCTGGAGATGCGTATGCAAACAAAATTTTCGCTGAGTACAATAACACTGAAATGTTAGCTTTCCCTAACTTATCTGACGGTGATATTGATAATATTCTAGCGTATACTGCCGATCCTGATGGTGGTAAAAAGGCTTTTGATGATGCAAAAGCTGCAAAAAAGAAAGAAGCTGCTGCTGCTAAAGCTGCTGCTGACGGAAACGGAGGTGGTGCTGGAACAGGAGTTATCGCAGTTGGATTTGTTGTATTAGCAGCATTATTATTGTGGATTTTGGTTCGCGTTAATGCATTAGTTAAAGCAACTGCAACTGATGATTTAGATTCTAAAGAAGAAAAAGCTGCTTTTTCTTTCGCAAACTTCTTCCAAAAATACCAAAAAGTTGGTGGTGTGTTAATCGCAGTATTAGCATTCTTTGCATTGTACAACGTGTATTGGGGATTAATGGGAGTTGGTGTTGATAAAGGTTACGAGCCAGAACAACCAATTTATTTCTCTCACAAAGTTCACGCAGGTGTACAAGGTATCGACTGTCAGTACTGTCACAGTTCTGCTAAATACGGTAAAGTGTCTGGAATTCCTTCACCAAACGTATGTATGAACTGTCACAAAACAATCAAAGAATACAAAGGAGATTACTTCGAAGAAGATTTAATCACTTCTGGTAAATTCGCTGATGAGGAAGCAGTTAAGAATTTCTATACAGGAGAAATCCAAAAAATGTATAAAGCTATTGGATGGAATCCAGAAACGAACAAATACGATGGTCCACAAAAACCAATCGAATGGGTACGTATCCACAATATGCCAGATTTCGTATTCTTTAGCCACGCACAACACGTTGTAGCAGGAGAGAAAGCGATTAAGAAAGCAATTAAAGATGGAACTATTCCAAATGCTAAAGAATTGAACATTGGATCAGGAGACCAAGTTTGTTTTGCATGTCATGGACGTGTTGATGAAATGAACGAAGTAAAAATGGCGAATGATTTCACAATGGGATGGTGTATCGAGTGTCACAGAACTACTGAGGTAGATATGGACAACGAGTATAACAAAGAATATTACGCAGAACTACACGAAAAACTGAAAAAACAGTACGGTGACGCAACTAAGATTACAGTTGATGCTATCGGAGGTTTAGAGTGTGGTAAATGTCATTATTAATATAAAAAAGAGAGGAGTATAAATGGCTTCGAAGAAAAATTACTGGAAAAGTTTTGAGGAGTTAACTGACAATACATTAAATGAAAAGTTAACTACCAACGAATTTGCAGAAGAAATTCCTGTAGATAATTTCTTAGGGAATGATAACGCCATGGAGAATAGTCAAACTTCACGACGTGACTTTTTGAAGATTTTAGGGTTCAGTACAGCTGCTGTTACTTTAGCAGCCTGTGAAGCTCCAATCGTAAAATCTGTTCCTTATGTAGTGAAACCAGAAAACATTATGCCTGGTGTACCTACTTATTATGCATCTACAATTTTTGATGGATACGATTACGCGAACGTATTAGTACGTACAAGAGAAGGTCGTCCTATTAGAATTGATGCAAACAAAGGCGCAAAATATTATGGTTCTACAAATGCACGTGTTCAGGCATCTGTATTATCATTATACGATTCTGATAAAATAAAATCACCTTTAACAAACGCAGGTGAAAACTTCAAAGCAACATCTTGGAAAGAGCTTGATGCCCGTGTAACAAAAGCATTAGCATCAGTAGGAGGGAAAAAAGTAGTTATTTTAACTTCATCTTTACCTTCACCAACAACTAAAAAGTTGATTGCTGAGTTTGCAACAAAATATCCAACAACTCAACACGTTGTTTATGATGCAATTTCTTCTACGAATGCATTAGACGCAGCGCAAGAAGTTTATGGAAAAAGAGAATTGCCATTCTACGATCTTAAGAATGCTGAATTAGTTGTTTCTTTCAACGCAGATTTCTTAGGTGATTATAATGGTGGTGGAATGGAAGGTGATTATGGTATTGCTCGTAAACCAGGAGCAAAAATGATGCGTCACATCCAAGTAGAATCTGTTTTATCTTTAACAGGAGCAAATGCTGATACACGTTATCCATTAAAACCAACTGATACTGAAAAAGTATTGGCTGAAGTTTATAATAAATTAGCAGGTGGTTCAGCTTCATCTAAAGAAGCATTAGCTATTGCTGCTGAATTAACAGCAAAAGGTTCTAAAGCGGTTGTTATGGCTGATGGTTCGAAAGAAGCATACGCAATTGCATACGCAATTAACCAATTGTTAGGATCAGCTGCAGTTTCTGATAAAGCTGTTTTATTAAAAGAGTCTAACGACGCTGTATTTAATCAATTTGTTGCAGAAGCTAAAGCTGGACAAGTTGGAGTTTTATTAAACTTCCAAACAAATCCAATTTACAATGCTAAAAATGCAAAAGAAATTGAAGCAGCTTTCAAAAACATTGGACTTAAAGTTGGTTTAGTTGAAAAATTAGACGAAACTGCATCAGTAATGGACGTTATTGCTCCAGTTACTCACGGTTTAGAGTCTTGGAATGATTTCAACCCATTAACAGGTGTTTATTCATTACAACAACCAACAATTCCACGTGTATTTGATTCTCGTCAATTCCAAGATTCATTAATCGCATGGATGACAGGAGTAACTAAAGTAACAGAAGTAGAAGATCCAAATGATCCAATTATGGTGATGGCGGTTTCTGCAACTAGACAAAAAGTTTCTCCATATTACTTATATGTAAAACAAAACTGGGAATCAGCTATTTTACCAAAATTAGGTGTAGATTTCAACAAAGCATTATACAATGGTTATAATGAAGCGACTGAAACTTCTACATTTACTGCTAACACTGGTGTTGCTGCAGCTGCTGCTACAAAATTAGCTGCTGGTAAAGCGACAGAATGGGAGATTCAATTCTATTCTAAAGCTGGTTTAGGAGATGGTACACAAGCAAACAATCCTTGGTTACAAGAATTACCAGATCCAATTACACGTAACTCTTGGGATAACTATTTAACAGTTAATCCAAATGATGCGGAAAAATTAGGAATCAAAATTCAAGATAACTACAACGTTACAAACGGAAGAATGCAATTTGACGGTGAGTATGTAAACTTAACTGTTAATGGAGTAGTTTTAGAAAATGTTCCAGTATTCATCCAACCAGGTCAAGCAATCGGAACTGTAGGTTTAGCTTTCGGTTACGGTCGTACAAAAGCTGGTAAAGTTGCAAATAATGTAGGGGTTAACGCTTTCGCATTATACACTGGTAATGTAGGTGCATCTAACGTTAAGATCGAAAAATCTTCTCGTTCAGATAAACACGAATTTGCTAACATGCAACAACAACCAACATTGATGGGACGTTACGAAATCGCAAGAGAAGTTTCTTTAGCAGATTTCATCAACACAGATCGTCAAGAATGGAATCCAGTTGCGAAGATGCCAACATGGAGAGGAGATTCTCCAGTAGGTGAAGTAGATTTATGGGCTAGTTTTGATCGTTCAACAGGACCTCACTTCAATTTAACAATTGATATGAACTCTTGTACAGGATGTGGAGCGTGTGTGATTGCTTGTCAAGCAGAAAACAACGTACCAACTGTTGGTAAAGAGCAAATGCGTATGTCGAGAGATATGTATTGGTTAAGAATTGACCGTTACTACTCTGATGTTACTTACCAAGATAAAGACGGAAAATTAACTCAAAAAGTTGCGTTAGAATCTGATCCAGATAACGAACCACAACAATATACACGTTTAATTAAGCCAGAGGCTGAAAATCCAGATGTGATTTTCCAACCATTAATGTGTCAACACTGTAACCACGCTCCTTGTGAGACTGTGTGTCCAGTAGGTGCAACATCTCATGGTCGTCAAGGTCAAAACATGATGGCCTATAACCGTTGTGTTGGTACTCGTTATTGTGCAAATAACTGTCCTTATAAAGTACGTCGTTTCAACTGGTTTAACTGGGCGAACAATGATAAATACGACTTCCACATGAACAATGATTTAGGTCGTATGGTACTTAATCCAGATGTTGTTGTACGTACACGAGGAGTAATTGAGAAATGTTCATTCTGTATCCAACAAACTCAAGCTGCAATCTTAAAAGCTAAGAAAGAGAACAGAGTAGTTAAAGACGAAGAGTTTATGGCTGCTGCTGCTTGTGCTGCTGCTTGTGGAACAGGTGCGATGAAATTTGGTGATATCAATGATGATAAATCTGAAGTAAGAGCAGCATCGAAAGATAAACGTTCTTATGTTTTATTAGAAGAAATTGGTACAAAACCAAACGTTATCTATCAAGTAAAAGTTAGAAACAGAAAAGAACAAGCTTAATTAAATTAGTAAAGAATTAATAAGGTAAACAAATATGTCACATTACGAATCACAGGTAAGAGAACCCCTTATTTTAGGACATAAAACCTACCACGATATCACAGTAGACATTGCTCGTCCAATTGAGACGCCAGCAAGTAAATTGTGGTGGACATGTTTCAGTATAGCAATGGTTGCATTCATCTTTGGTGTTGGAGCAATTGCTTATACAGTAGGAACTGGTATTGGTGTATGGGGATTGAATAGAACGATTAACTGGGGTTGGGATATCACCAACTTCGTATGGTGGGTAGGTATCGGTCACGCTGGTACGTTAATCTCAGCCGTTTTATTATTATTCCGTCAAAAATGGAGAATGTCGGTTAACCGTTCTGCGGAAGCCATGACAATCTTCGCCGTTGTACAGGCAGCGTTATTCCCTGTAATTCACATGGGTCGTCCATGGTTAATGTACTGGGTTTTCCCAATTCCTAACCAATTTGGATCTTTATGGCCTAACTTTAACTCACCATTATTATGGGACGTATTCGCGATTTCTACGTATTTCTCTGTATCAACAGTTTTCTGGTTGATGGGATTAATTCCTGACTTCGCTATGGTACGTGACCGTGCAACAAAACCATTCGCTAAGAAAATCTACGGAATCTTATCATTCGGATGGGGTGGTGGAGCAAAACACTGGCAACGTTTCGAAGAGTTATCTTTGGTATTAGCTGGTTTATGTACACCGTTAGTATTCTCGGTACACACGATTGTATCTTTTGACTTCGCAACGTCGGTAATCAAAGGATGGCACTCAACAGTATATCCTCCATATTTCGTTGCTGGAGCTATTTTCTCTGGTTTCGCGATGGTACAAACATTATTAAGTGTAATGCGTAAAGTTTTACACTACGAAGATTATATCACACGTAAACACATCGAGTACATGAATATTGTAATCGTTGTAACAGGTGGTATGGTTGCAGTAGCATACTTAACAGAGTTATGGATCGCTTGGTATTCAGGATCTCGTTACGAAGACTTTACATACTTCTCTCCAGGAGCAGCAACAGGACCTTATTGGTGGGCATTCTGGGCGTTAATTATCTGTAACGTTTTAGTACCAGGATTATTATGGATTCGTCCAATCAGAAGAAACTTCTTCTGGACATTCGTTATCTCTATCGTAGTTAACATCGGTATGTGGTTCGAGCGTTTTGATATTATCGTTATCAACTTATCTCGTGACTATTTACCATCGAGCTGGACAATGTTTATGCCTTCATGGGTAGACGTAGGTATCTTCTTAGGTACTATGGGATTCTTTTCTGTGTTATACTTATTGTACGCACGTACATTCCCAGTTATTTCACAATCTGAGTTAAAAACTATTTTGAAATCATCAGGCGAAAGCTATAAAAAACATCATACTGAAGATGAGCATCACGAACACTAAAATCGTTTATGGTCTTTACGGAGACGATGATGATTTATTAAAAGCAGTAAAATCTATTCGTAAACAAGGTATTACGATAGATGAAGTATATACACCTTTCCCTGTACACGGTTTAGATAAAGCTTTAGGATTAAAGAAAACTCGTATTTCTGACCTTGCTTTCTTCTACGGTGCATTTGGTACAACGTTAGCATCTTTGATGACATGGTTTATTATGAACCATGACTGGGCTCAAGATATTGGAGGGAAACCATCTTTTTCTTGGGGTGAGAATATGCCAGCTTTCGTTCCTATTATGTTCGAGTTGACAGTATTCTGTGCAGCGCACTTTATGTCATTAACATACTTAGTGCGTAACAAAATGTACCCAGGTGCTAAAGCTAAAAACCCAGATCCACGTACAACAGATGATAAATTCTTAATCGAAATCAGAACAGCTGATGTTGAGAAAATCAAAAATGTATTTGTAGAAACTGGTGCTGAAGAAGTAACTGTAAAAGGTGATGTAGTCGTAGAACCAAGTGTTAACAATTTAGTACAAGAAGCATAATGAAAAAGATAGCATTACTTATAGGATTAGGAAGTATTATTATCACTTCTTGTTCTGATAAAAAACGTCACGCAAGTATCGTATATATGCCAGATATGTATTATCCTACGGCATATGATCCTTATGAAAAGGCAACTTTTGGTTACCCTCATGACGAAGAAAACTCTGAAGTTCCTGTATTAAGTAAAAATCATAATATGTCTGCATTAGAATCTGTAGAAGGTGCTGTTGCAAGAACAGATGGTGATATTTTACCATGGACTTTCAAAAACAATAACGCTGGTTATGCACAAGCAAAAGCAGTAACTGTTTCTCCTTTGAATGCGGCTAACAAAGCTGCAGACTTAGAAAGAGGTAAGTTATTGTTTGGACAAAATTGTGCAGTTTGTCACGGTGAAGCTGGTGATGGACAAGGTTCAATTGTAAAATCTAAAGCTTATTCAGGTGTTCCTAATTATAGCGAAAGAGATGTTACAGTAGGTTCTGTTTATCATGTAATTATGTACGGAAAAAATGCGATGGGTTCTTACGCATCTCAATTGACTCCTGCAGACCGTTGGAGAGTTGCTGAATATGTAATGAGTTTGAAAGGTGCTACTACAGCTGCCGCTGCTCCTGCTGGAGACGCAACTGCTGAAGCAAAACCTGCAACAGAAATTGAAACAGCAACTAATAAATAATAAAATAAGTTAATTATTATGCAATATACATTTTCCCCAAGATTAAAAAATGCATCACTTATCTTAGCTGTTATAGGTGTTGTACTTTACGGGATAGGATTTTTCTTACATCAACAAGATGTTGCTAATTCAACTGAATATATTAACGGTTTGATTGAAGCTCACCCAACTCAATTTTTTGGTGACTACATTTCAGATTCTTATGCATCTATGAACACAGATCATGCTGGACACATGGAGCATTTGACAAATTTATTGAAAAACAGACCTTGGGCTGCTTTCTATGTACCAGCTTATTTATCGTTTGGTATTGCGGCATCTGCGTTGTTTTTCTTATGTATTCAATTCGTAGCTAACGCTGGTTGGTCTATGGTAGTATCTCGTGTTATGGAGGCTATCGCGTCATTTTTACCAGTTGGTTCTGTACTTGTAGCTATCATCGTTTTAGGATCTTATTTTCATATGAATCACTTATTCCACTGGATGGATGCTGATTTAATAAATCCTGATAGCGAGAAGTATGATATCTACATGGCAAACAAAGCTCAACTTTGGTTAAGCCCTAACTTCTGGTTAATACGTTGTGTTATTTACTTAGTAGTATTATCTTTAATGTTACCAGTAATTAAAAACGCAACACGCAAATTAGATGAGACAAACGGAGACTTAAAAGTGTACGCTCAATTGTACAAAAAATCAGTAATTTACTTAGTGATTTTCGCAATTTGTTCTGCAGCATTTGCTTGGGATTTCGTGATGTCTTTAGATCCACACTGGTTCTCTTCATTATTTATGTGGTACGGAATGGTTTCATACTTAGTTTCTGCGGTTTCTATTATGGCAATTATTTCTATCTACTTAAAAAGAAAGAACGCTTTACCATTATTCAATGATAACCACTTACACGATTTAACAAAATTCATGTTCGGTTTCTCATTATTATGGTCATACTTATGGTTCTGTCAATTCATGTTACAATGGTACGCAAACATTCCTGAGGAAGCTCAATACTTCCAACAACGTATGGCGCAATACCCATTATATTTCTGGATGTTGATTATTAACTTAGTAGCTCCATTCTTGATTTTAATTTCTTCAAGCATGAAACGTCGTTATCAAATCGTTTTCGCGATGGGATTTGTTATCATTTTTGGACACTACTGGGATTTCTACAACCAAATTATGCCAGCAGCTGTTGGACCATTCCACAACTTTGGTTTAATGGAAATTGGAGCATTAGTTGGAATCGGAGGATTATTTACATTCGTAGTTATGAATGCAGTTTCTAAATTAAACCTAGAAGCAAAAGGTCACCCTTACTTCCACGAATCAAAAATTTATGAATATCCTTTCTAATTAGAAAGATGTTATAAAACCTAAAAAGCTCGATGCATTTGCATCGAGCTTTTTTATTTGATTAATAATTTGTAATATTTTTATTCTTGAATTGTTCTACGTTTTATTTCCAAATCAACCAAGAAATGATCGACATCGTCATCTGTTGATAAATTTCCAACCACGTAAACACCTTTATCTCCGTTTTGATTATTGATTATACCATAAACCGAAGATTCGTCATCAGGATCAGACATTCCTTCGTAACGATAAATACACACGATATCAAAGATTTCAGGAGCTTGTTTTAATTGATCTTTTTCGATATTATAGTCAATCGTAAAACCATTTTCTTTTAGTTCGTCTAAGGCTTCGTTTGTTGTTTTGTAGCGGTATTGGATTTTTTCTTTCATAATTTTAATAGTTTAATTATTGAGTCTCAAATACTATTCCAATCAGTATATTCATTAAAATATAGTAAAGTCTTTTTTGGTAAGGTTATTGTTTTATTTCAAAGTGAATATAATGAATATGATTATGAAACTAATACTATTAAAAAAAATTAACTTGATTGCAGTTTTTGCTCTTGCTGCTTTATTTTTGGTTTCGTGTGATGGATCTACAACTATATATGGATTAGAGCATCAGCATAAACACAAAAAGAAGTATAAGAAATATCCGAAGTACGAAGTAAGATATGATGACCATCGTAGCTTACCACCAGGTCAACACAAAAAAGTACACGGTGATAAATCTTCAAAAAGATATGCACCAGGTCAACAAAAGAAAAATAATGGGAAATATTATAAAAAGAAAGGGCATAATAAACATCATAATGATTAAAAAAGAAAAGGATTGAACATTGTTCAATCCTTTTCTTTTTTAATATCTAAAAATTGTTTTATTCTACAACTTCCATTTCTACGTTTAATGTTCCCGCATTAATAGAACCTATAGAAGTAAACGCTGCTTTACTCAAATCCAATAAACGAGATTTTGTATGAGGTCCTCTATCGTTTATTTTTACAACAACAGATTTTCCGTTATTTATATTGGTTACTTTGACTTTTGTACCGAATGGTAAAGTTTTGTGGGCTGCAGTTAAGTTATTTTTGTTATATAACTCGCCACTAGAAGTTTTTTTACCGTGAAATTTATCAGCATACCATGATACAATTCCACTTACTTTTTTTCCAGCTTTTTCAACAATTTCCGAAATCGCAGTGTTATCTGTTTTATTAAAATCTGAAAATTTATTGATTAAATTAAGTTTCAAATTTTTAGTTATAGTAACTGGTAACGGATTTTCTATTGAAAAGTTTGATTTTCCTTTAGCTTGAGCCATTGGGATAATCATCAGCATTACTAATAATGTTAAAATATTCTTTGTCATTCTTTAGTTCTTTCTGAATCTTTATCTAAAATAAGCATAATTGATTTTGTTTGTACATGCATAGTTTTTTCTAATGTTTTTTAGAAATGAAAAGAGACTTAAATGTATATGTTTAGTAGCTTTAGAAAGAAATGTTAACTATAAGTTAAAAATATAGTTACTTATTAAAATTTTTAAGAATTATTTACAAATATTGTCTAAATAATTATTAATCAATTTATTAACTTTTTAACAAGTAAATGTTAAATTAAATGACGCGATTAAGATGTTGATTTAAGATATTTTTTAATCCAGTAAAACGCATAATTTGTTGAAGAATTTGACTCGTTTCTTCAATTGATAATTCAGGATTTTTTGTTTGATGCATCAATTCTTTAATCATATTATCTATGTAAATAATTTTGAAGCGAAGTAAAACATCAAATAAATCTTTGTGCACAAATTCTTCTTTTTTCTTAATATTGATGCCTTGTTTTACTGTCCAGTTTTCGCTTAAACTATGCTTTTCTAACATCATTTCCGAAGCAAGCTGTACAATTTCTGGATTGGTTAATCGAGAAAAATAAGTTCCTGTTCGCAATTCATCATTTTCCAAACCAACTTTCACTTCTTCTAAAATAGATTGATAAAGCGGATTACTCAAACTCAGTTCGTTTTCATCAAATTGAGAAATGATTTCTTGGTTAACTGTTGTTTTATATAGCTCGTTGTTCTCGTTCTTCAAATCAACTTCCAAATCACCAAATTGCATAATCAACTTAATAATTTCATTTTCTACAGTTTGTTGAACATTGATGACTTCCTTTGTAGACGGAACAACCGAAATAGCAGTTTTTTTTGTTCGCGCATTATCGATAATATGAGAAGACGAAGAAGTTGATTTATCGCCAGAATTTTGCAATTGAGCCAATTCTTTGAACAAAACTTCTTCTCGAATTTCCATAATTTTAGAAGTTTCTGCAATGTAAACTTCTTGCTTGATAATATTTGGAATAAGTGAAATCGATTTGACAATTTCTCTAATTAATTCAGCTTTTTTGATAGGATCATTCTTCGCATCTTCCAACAAAACATTTGCCTTGAAACGAATAAAATCGGAGGCATTTTCTTTTATATACGCTTCGATTTCTGTTGTCGAATGTTTTTTGGAAAACGAATCTGGATCTTCGCCTTCTGGTAACAAAAGAATTTTGACATTCATTTCTTGTTCCAAAATCATATCAATTCCACGGAAAGATGCTTTGATCCCAGCATTATCACCATCGTACATCACAATGATGTTCTCTGTCAAACGTTTTATCAAACGAATTTGTTCATTTGTAAGCGCTGTTCCAGAACTCGCTACTACATTTTGAATTCCTGCTTGATGCAACGACAAAACATCTGTATAACCTTCGACCAAAAAACATTGATCGGCTTTTGTAATGTGTTGTTTTGCCTGAAATAATCCGTAAAGCGTTTTACTTTTATGGTAAATTTTATTTTCGGGAGAGTTTAAATATTTAGCAGCTTTGGCATCATTTCGCAAAATTCTTCCACCAAAACCTAATGTACGTCCCGAAAAACTATAAATAGGAAACATAACACGTTCGCGAAACTTGTCATATTTCTTATTATCTTCTTTGAAAGTTGCTAAACCAGCTTCTTCAATTAATTCTTTCGAATAACCATTTTTTAAGGCATATTCAGCAAAGGCATCCCATTGTTTTGGTGAATAACCAAGTTCAAATTTGTCGATAGTTTCTTTGGTAAAGCCACGTTCGCGGAAATAACTTAATCCAATCAAATTTCCTTCTTCCGAATTATGCAATTGATTAGTAAAGAATTTCTTCGCAAAATCAGTCAAGATATATAAACTTTCGCGGTCTTTTTCCTCTTGTTGTTGCTCAAAAGTATATTCAGCATCTTCTTCAATCTCGATGTTATAACGTTTTGCCAACCATCGCAACGCTTCTGGATAAGTAAATTGTTCAACTTCCATCAAAAAAGTCACAACATTTCCACCTCTTCCAGAAGAAAAATCTTTCCAGATTTGTTTGGCAGGTGAAACAACAAAAGAAGGTGTTTTTTCGTTCCCAAAAGGCGAGAGTCCTTTTAAGCTAGAACCTGCACGTTTTAAGTTTACAAAATCACCAACAACTTCTTCTACACGAGCTGTTTCGAAAATTATATCTATCGTTCTTTGAGAAATCAAATTGAATTATTTTTTAGAATTATGTAAACAAATTAATTCTCAAAATTAAAACAAATTCTTTACTTGGCTTCATCTTTTCAAAACCTTTGTAGAAATGTATTTTAACATTTTTGAGATTTGGTATGATATTCGTTTATTAGACTGAAACTTGAAATTAAATTTTATGAAATCAACAATTTTAAAAATATCTTTTTCAGCAATTTTAGCAACAGGATTCTTAACATCTTGTTCTACTGTTAATAACGTGATAGGTAATACTGAAAACACAAATAACAACTCTATTTTAGGAAAATGGGAGTTGAGCCAAATCAATTTTATGAAGGCAGGTTCTATTGCAGAAGCTTATCCAATGGGAACTCCTTACCTTAATTTTATTTCGAATAGTATGTTAAATGTTTCGGATGGTTGTAACACTTTGAATGGAGGAGTTACAATTTCTGGAAATGAAATTACATTTGGTAATATGATGTCTACGATGAAAGCTTGTCAAAATGTAGAAGATTCTAATTTCAGTTCAAAATTAAACGGAAAATTAAAATACTCTATTTCAGATAATAAATTATTATTAATTCAAGGAGATATTGTCATCATGACTTTTGTTCGTCCTGGTAATTTAGCAGGTTCTTGGGAATTAGAAGAATTTATTGGTAAAGATAGAAGTGCCAAAACATTAGATGATCGTTTCCCAAATCAAAAACCTAGATTAACATTTCAAAATAACAAGGTTTCTGGTAATGATGGATGTAATAATTTGATAGGTGCTTATGTAGCAGTTGGTAATTCATTGACAGTAAAAAACATCGCCACTACGCGAATGGCTTGTCAAGGTGTAGATTATGATGCTTTTGGAGAGCGTTTTAATAATGTAAATAAATACGAAATTGTAGACGGAAAATTAGTTTTGTTTGCAAATGATGTTAAAACAATGGTTTTCAAGAAAAAATAATGAAATTCAATTTATAAATCATTAAAGCTGTCATTTTTTGACAGCTTTTTTATTTTTATATTTGTAGACTTTTTAAAAGGAGAGAAAGATGAAATTTCCACAAACACATCAATTAAAAGATATAGCATCAATTATCGATGCGAAATTTATTGGAGACGAAAATTTTCCAGTAGAAGGAATCAATGAAATTCACCGTGTAGAAGCGGGAGATATAGTTTTTGTTGATCATCCAAAATATTATGATAAAGCGTTACAATCGAATGCTACAATCGTTTTGATTAACAAAGAAGTTGATTGTCCAGAAGGAAAAGCTTTGTTGATTTCTGATGATCCTTTCCGTGATTTTGTCAAAATTGGACAACATTTTATGGCGTTTGAAACTTCTACAAAACAAATTTCTGATTCAGCAGAAATAGGTGAAGGAACAGTTATTCAGCCAGGGGCATTTATTGGAAATCATGTTAAAATTGGAAAAAATTGTGTGATTCATTCTAATGTTTCAATCAATGATTATGCAATTATCGGAGATAATGTAATTATTCGTTCGGGAACAGTTTTAGGAGCTGATGCATTTTATTACAAAAACCGCGAAACAGGTTTTGATCGTTTAAAATCTGTCGGAAATGTTATCATCGAAAATAATGTAGAAATTGGTGCGAATTGTACGATAGATAGAGGAGTTTCTGCGTCTACAATTATTGGAGAAGGAACAATTATGGATAACTTAATTCAGATTGGTCATGATACAATTATAGGTAAAAAATGTTTGATTGCTTCGCAAGTTGGAATTGCTGGTTGTGTAAATGTAGAAGACGAAGTTTCTATTTGGGGACAAGTTGGGATTACAAGTGGTATAACAATCGGTACAAAAGCGGTGTTATTAGCACAAGCAGGAGTTAGTAAATCTTTGGAAGGTGGAAAAACATATTTTGGTTATCCAGCAGAAGAGGCTCGTGGCTTGTATAAAAAAATGGCTGTCACAGAGATAATGGTTCGCGATTACAAGAGAAAATAAAATTCTTTATAGAATATATTTGCAGCCGACCATTTGGTCGGCTTTTTTTTATGATAAATATCTTATACTTTTTTGTCCTGTTCTAATAAAGACTTAGTGTATTTTTTACATTGAATATTTTTTAAAATGCAAAACTCCTTTTATATTTGTGTAAATTAAAAATCACAATGTCTGTATTAGTAAACAAAGATTCAAAAATAATCGTTCAAGGTTTCACAGGGAAAGAAGGAACTTTTCATGCTGAGCAAATGATTGAATATGGAACACAAGTAGTAGGTGGTGTAACTCCAGGAAAAGGAGGACAAACTCACCTAGGATTACCAATTTTTAACACAGTAAAAGATGCTGTTGATCAAGCAGGAGCAGACGTTTCTATTATTTTCGTTCCACCAGCATTCGCTGCTGACGCTGTAATGGAAGCTGCAGAAGCAGGTATCAAAGTAATTATTTGTATTACAGAAGGTATTCCAGTAGAAGATATGGTAAAAGTACAAGCTTATGTTGACCAAAGAGATGTAACATTAATCGGACCTAACTGTCCTGGTGTTATTACTTCTGAGGAAGCTAAAGTTGGTATTATGCCAGGTTTCATTTTCAAAAAAGGTAAAGTTGGTATCGTTTCTAAATCAGGAACTTTAACTTACGAAGCTGCAGACCAAGTTGTAAAAGCTGGTTACGGAATTTCTACAGCAATCGGAATTGGTGGAGACCCAATTATTGGAACTACAACGAAAGAAGCTGTTGAATTATTTATGAATGACCCTGAAACTGAGTGTATCGTAATGATTGGTGAAATTGGTGGACAATTAGAAGCTGAGGCTGCTCGTTGGATTAAAGCAAATGGAACTAAACCAGTTGTAGGATTTATCGCAGGACAAACTGCACCAAAAGGTCGTACAATGGGACACGCTGGAGCTATCGTTGGTGGAGCTGATGATACAGCACAAGCTAAAATGGCAATTATGGAAGAATGTGGAATCCATGTTGTTGCATCTCCTGCTGATATCGGAGCTACAGTTGCAAAAGTTTTAGGATAAGAATATTCTTAATCAAAATAGTAAGGAACTCAAATTTGAGTTCCTTTTTTTATTTTAAAATTCTTGTTATGCAATAAATATTATATGTAATCAATACAATCAATAATACTCCTAAACACATTAGTAATAAATCAAATCGCCCTTGAAATTTATTTGAAAAATCGATTTGTATTAACTCTTTATTTTGATATTTTAAAGCTTGTATTGATATTATTTTCTTATTATTTAAATGAGAATAAAAATAAGGTTGTGCCATTTTTTTGATTTTGTAATCATTATCCTCTTTAAAAATTTCGAATTCAATCAAATTATTTTGATGATTTGTTTTAACAAATTCATATCCATTAATTTTATTGAAATTTTCATATTGTAAATTGAAATTTATTTGAGGATATTCTTTTAATTTAAAGATTAAATATTCTTTTCGATTTTTCCTTTTTCCACTAAAATCTATTTCTGGCTGATAAGCCATATGACCTTTAATGGTTTTGTATTCTTGTATTTTATCAGAATGATAATTTTCTATGCTAAAAGATAAAATAAATATTATTAAAGAGGAGAAAATCAATGATGTAATTATAATGTATTCTTTTTCTACAAAACTTATTTCAAAGTCTTCATTCTTTTTTATTTCAGGATAATTAGTTTTTAAATAAGATAGAATCTCATCAAACACATATTTATTATGAACTTCTTTAATACGACAAACTATTTTATTATCAGCATACAATTGAATTAATTGTCCATTAGACTTCCTTTTATAAGAATCTTTATATTCACCATTTGTAATACTATAGCTTGTGAAATCTATCGCTTTCTTATATACTAAATTAGTATAAATAAGTCTGTTGTTATTAAATTCATAAGACTCTTTACTATTACTAATTATAAAATAAAGTTGAATGTGTAATCTTCCCTAAAAAACGGAACGTTTAAAAATATAGTTTATTAACTTAGGGATAATTATGAAACAAAGCA
>NZ_JACAGG010000024.1:13914-43423 GCF_030324375.1 Empedobacter sp. R132-2 | reverse complement strand
ATTTTGTCCAACTATAGCTTGTATCCTACTAAAGTGGGTGGATATTTTATGCCCTAAATTTATTTAGGACGCTATTGTTTTTAGATTTAAAAAATTGCTTAAATCTTGAAAGTTATTTATTTGTAAGTAATTTGATATTTTATCTGCTAGTTGAATATGATTTCCAAAATAATCCTGAAATAAAGCATAAAGTGAATTAAATTCTTCTTTGTTTTCGGAAGTAATATCAATCATTTGACAAATTAGGTTTGAAATTTCCCCAACTCGACTTATTTGCTGAATATCTTCATTTTTAAAACGAATATTGAAATGATTTTCAAATTCCATGATTAATTCAACAGTATCTAATCCCATATTTTCTAACTTTCTGGTGCTAAATATATAAAAGGTGAAAGAGGAATGTTTCTCAAAATAGAATAAACCAAAAGGAAGATTAAGAAATTTCTAGCAAAACTTTCGGGAAGATGTAATTTGCCTGACATTGGTTTGCCTAAAAAAATATTTTCAATAATCGCATAATACAATTGTACACAAATGTAAAGTGCAAAAGGCAAAATAAGATTGTATCGTAACGATTGTAAAAAATGTCCGTGAACAAGTAAGGAAAAAGCACGTTGACCGCCACAGCCAGGACACCATAAACCTGTTATTTCATGAAACATACATTTGATAGAAAACGGACTTTGGTTGCTGTAATAACTATAAAAATAGACAATTACCAAAATGGGTAAAAGTGTTGATAGTCCATAAACCAAAATCCGTTTTATCATATGATTAATTTCCGTTAGAGCTTTCTAAAATACTTTTATATTGCTCCATATAAGCATCCATACCTCCTGTAATTAACATCACAACATTTATAATAACACCAATTACACCTAAGCCAATTGCAACGTAAGCTAATATTTTAGAATTTTTAGCAGCTTGTTCAGCTCCTGTATAATCACCAATATTGTGTTTTGTATTCACTTGATTTGCAAAAACAATCGCGATAATACCCACAATAGTACCGATACAACAAGGAGAACAAAGCCCTAAAATAGTTCCGATGATTGCTAAAACAAGGTTGTTTTCTGGTTTTGGTTTAATTTCTTCAAAAGAAGATTGTTGTGGTTGATTAAAATCTTGATTAGATTGGCTAGAATAATCCATAATAATGTTTTTTTAGTTTCGAATAAAAATAGAAAAAATGTTTAAATAAATTTAATAAAATATTTAATATTCTATTGAAATAACATTCGATATAAATCTTCTACTTTTGATATTCTGACGATTCTAATTCCAAAATCAGTATCTTTTATTTTATTGTATTTTGAAACAAAAATTGCATCAAAACCTAATTTTTCAGCTTCGGTAATACGTTGTTCAACACGATTTACAGCTCTTATTTCTCCACTTAAACCAACTTCTCCTGCAAAACAACAATTGTCTGGAACAGCAGAATCTTCGCTTGATGAAAGAATTGCTGCAATAACAGCCAAATCAATCGCAGGATCATCCACACGAATTCCGCCTGTAATATTCAAGAAAACATCTTTCATATTCAATCGGAAACCAGCGCGTTTTTCTAAAACAGCCAGCAACATATTCAATCGCTTGGCATCAAAACCAGTCGCAGTACGTTGTGGAGTTCCATAAACAGCAGTAGAAACTAAAGCTTGAATTTCAATCAACATCGGGCGAACACCTTCCAAAGTTGCTGCAATTGCATTTCCGCTTAGTAATTCATCTTTTTTGGTAATTAATACTTCTGACGGATTTGTGACTTCACGCAAACCAGCTCCTTGCATTTCATAAATTCCGATTTCTGCAGTCGAGCCAAAACGGTTTTTGTTTGCACGTAAAATTCGATAAATATGGTTGCGATCGCCTTCAAATTGCAACACAACATCTACCATATGTTCCAAAATTTTTGGTCCAGCAATTACACCTTCTTTCGTAATATGACCAATTAAAATAATCGGTGTGTTGGTTTCTTTTGCGTATTGAATCAGCTCAAAAGTTGTTTCTCGAATTTGCGAAATACTTCCTGGAGATGATTCTACATAAGTGGTTTGAAGCGTTTGTACAGAATCGACAACAATCAGTTGAGGTTGAATTTCTTTGGCATGCGCAAATATTTTTTGTGTATTAGTTTCGGGTAAAATAAAACATTGATCCGATTCAATTCCGATTCGTTCGGCACGAAGTTTTACTTGCGAAACAGATTCTTCTCCAGATACATATAAGATTTTAATCGTATCTAACTTTAAGGCAACTTGCAACATCAATGTCGATTTTCCAACACCAGGTTCTCCACCAACCAAAATCACTGATCCAGGAACAATTCCACCACCTAAAACCCTGTCTAATTCTTGGTTTTTCGTTGAAATTCTTATTTCTCCTAATGGATTTATTTCGCGAATATTCAGGGCAAACGTTTTCTCTTTTTTGTCCGATTTATCTTTCCACGATTTTTTTTCGTCGCCTTTGTCTACAATTTCTTCAACAATGGTATTCCATTCGCCACAACTTTTGCATTGTCCCATCCATTGCGCGGTTTGCGTGCCACAGTTTTGGCAGAAATATGTAGTTTTTGTTTTAGCCATAGCTTCAAATTTAGACAAAAATAATGTTTTATCGCGACAAGATATGGAGTTATAAGTGTGAAAAATTTTAATACAATAATCAAAAAACGTTAACAATAATTTACTTTTTTAACAAATTATCAACTTTAGATAAAGTTGAGTTAAATATTGATTTTCAATTATTTTCTCGATTATTTTTAATCATATTTTAAAATGCCAATGAAAAGAACTTTATTTCTTAGCTTTTTTTATATTTTTTGTATTTCTGTCAATGCACAATCGACTTTAATTTCGGGGAAAATTATGGTAGATAATGCGGATGAAATCGTTAATCTTGATGATTTTGTAATCGAAAATTTAACGTCAAATGCACGAACAAAATCAAATGAAAAAGGTCTTTTTTCGATTCGAGTTCAGCCAAACGATGTTTTACTTTTCAAACAAATTGGAATTGAAGAACGTCAGCTTAAGATTTCTGAATCAATGATTAGAAAGGGTTTTATAGACGTTCATCTAAATGTTGAAGTGATAGAATTATCCGAAACGAAAATAAAACCGCTTAAAAAGAATTGGAAAGAAAATATTAGCAAAGAAGAAACGCAAAGCGAAAAAATCAATAAAAGTTTAGGTATTAATGAAGAGTTTAAAAATGATATGGTGAAAGCCTATTTTGCTTCGGAATATCTTCGAAAATTAAGAGTTCCCATTCGTTATGAAAATGTGATGGGTTTGATAGAGCAATATTCGGACAAAGAAGTGCAGACGTATAAACATTTTCTGAAAAAGAAAAACCTTGATAAATATGATAAAATCATTCAACTCAAAGATTATTTTACCGAATATTATTTTGCACATGATTTGAAAATTCCGAAAGGAAATATTCTTGATTTTATTCATTATTGCTTTGTTCAGTTTAAGTTAGAACCACTTTTAAAAGCAAATAATTATGATAAAATCACTTTAATTTTCGAAGAACAAGCACCAAATTATCTTTCTACTATCAACCAAAAAACAATCGAACATGAGTAAATTTTTATTCTTTTTATTAATCATTTCATCAAGTTATCTTCAAGCACAAAGCACTTTAATCACAGGAAAAATTATTGTGGATGATGCAGAAGAAGTTATTAATTTGGAAGGAACTTCGATTGAAAATTTAACGACTAAAGTTAGAACCAAAGCAAATAATGTTGGTTTATTTTCGATAAATGTGAATTTGAATGATGAATTGTTAATCAAACATACGGGAATCGAAGAAAGAAAATTGAAAGTTTCGGAAACTATGATTACGAAAGGTTTTGTGGAGATTCATGTTAATATTGAACTGATTGAATTGAAAGAAGCGAATATCTCGAAATTGAATATAGATAAACTTAACAAATTGGGAAAAAATAAATCTGCTTCCAAAGAAATTGTTGATGCGACTGGTGTTAATGATAAGGAATTTCAAAAAACTGTTGTTGAGAGACATAATTGGGCGGCATTTCATCGAAAAGATAATCCATATGCAGGTAATTTATTGGAAATCGTGAAATTATTTAAAACACCAAATGGAAAAGGAATTTTAGATAAAAGAAGGATTTCTACTTATGAGAAAATTATTGATTTGAAAAGTGTTATAGGTGAAACTTTTTTCATCAAAGAGTTGAAACTTTCGAGAAGTCAAATTATGGATTTTATTGGAACATGTTATTATTCAAATAATTTTGACAAGTTAATTCGTAAGAAAAATTTCAATAGAATAAAGCAAATTTTAAAAGAACAAGCACCAAATTATCTTTCTACTATCAACCAAAAAACAATCGAATATGAATAAATTTTTATTCTTTTTATTAATCATTTCATCAAGTTATCTTCAAGCACAAAGCACTTTAATTACAGGAAAAATTATTGTGGATGATGCAGAAGAAGTTATTGATTTGGAAGGAACTTCGATTGAAAATTTAACGACTAAAGTTAGAACCAAAGCAAATAATGTTGGCTTATTTTCGATAAATGTGAATTTGAATGATGAATTGTTAATAAAATATACAGGAATTGAAGAAAGAAGATTGAAAGTTTCGGAAACTATGATTACGAAAGGTTTTGTGACGATTCATGTAAATATTGAAGTGATAGAATTGAAAGAAGCAAATATCTCGAAATTAGATAAAAATTCGCTCAAAAATTTGGGAAAAGAGAAATCATTTCAAGAAAAATTGAATGATGAAGCGGGTTTTACTTCTCTAGAATTTAAAGCGGAACTGAATCTTAAACATGATGAAGAAAGAGTCAATAGAACGATTAAACAGGTTGGAGGAGTTAATTTACTTGGATTGTTAAATGTGTTCAAAAACCCAAAAAAGCGAGTGAAAAATCCAGGTCCAATAAAAGTTGTGAAAGAAGATCAATTATCGGCGTTGCATAAATTTTTTACGACATATTATTTTGTGAATGATTTGAAAATTCCAGAAGGAAAAATAAACGAGTTTTTAGATTATTGTTATTCAAATTTTGATTTTCCGAAATTGTTGCGAGATAATAATTTTGATGAAATTCTTTTTATAATTGAAGAACAAGCGCCGATTTATTTAGCAAAAATGAAGAAAAATGAGTAGAATAAATTACATTATATTATTGAATTTGTTGAGCGTTTTTACATTTGCACAAACAACTTTGATTACTGGAAAAGTGGTAATTGATGATGGTGTTGTTGGACAAGATGCTGTGGATCATATTTTGATTGTGAACGAAATGACTAATGCTAGAGTGTTGACAAACGAAAATGGAATGTTTTCGATCAAAGCATCTGTGGGAGATGAATTGGTGATTACACATGATTTTTATATCGAACGAAAAATCAAAATTACTTCGGATATTTTAGCAAAAGGAATGCTGACGATTCATTTGAATATTGAAACGATTGAACTTGCTGAAGCGCGAATTAATACGTTGGACAGAAATTTTAAGAATAACATCAAGTTAGAACACGGAAAAGTAGATGAATTATATGATAATTTGAACTTGGGTTTTGATCCTAATTTGCGTTTCAGAAAAATTGATCCTTATGCTTCTTCGATGTTGAATAATAATGGATTATTGGATCCTTCTAATTGGATAGCTATGATTTCAGGACAAAAGAAAGAAGCTAAAAAAGTAGATAAATATTTCAAAAAGGTAGATAAAATCAAGGATTTAGAGAATTATTTCACCTCAAATTATTTCATCGAAACATTAAATATTCCAGAAAATAAAGTTAGTGAATATATGCGTTATTGCTATGCGAATTTTGAATTAGAAAAACTCGTAAAAGAAAATAAATACGATAAAATCACAGAAATTTTAGAGGAACAAGCACCTAAATATTTGGAAATGATAAAGAAATAAAATGTATATTTAATAAAACTTATTCGTTATGGAATTACTTTTTGTGCTGTTAGTCAATATTATTTTCTTTGTAGTGATGAAAATATTTTATAAAATAAATCCTTGGGAAATCAATAAAATGGTAAAACTTTGGAATAGAAAGTTTGGATTATAATTTTTCAAAATAAACTTGAATTTCATTTATTTTCAAACTAAAAACTTGAGATTGATGATTATATTTTTGAATTAATTTTAATGTAATTTCTTTTGATTCTAATTGAAAATGAATATTTTGTAAATAATAGAAAGAAATCAATAACTCCAATTCTTCAACAGAAAAGTCTTTATCTATGAAATTAGGATTTGAAAGAAGATTAATCTGATGTTCTTTCTCAAAATACGCAGATATTTTAGTTAAATCGAATTGAATTTCTTCTTCGGAAATACTTTTAGGATTATGTAAATAACGTTCTATACTTTCTAATAAAGCATTTACAAAACGTGAAAAATAATCTCTTTCGTCTAACATTTTTATGTGAATCTATTGTGTAGAATCTCGACGAATTCGTGCGATTTTATAAATAGCAATCAATCCAAAACTAATCATCGATATAACTTGAGCTATATAAAGAATTAATCCAAAATAATCGCCAATTGCTCGTCCTTCATGCTGATCTCCACCTTTCGCAAGATAAACAGCCGAAAATGCAATCGACATAATATACGGATAAGCCAAGCCGCCTGAAACTGGCAAAATCATTCCCAAAGATCCCGCAATCAATAGAAATAAACCTTCTGGTATACCAAAATTTTTGGTGTCCGGAAAAGCGAAGAAAACAAGAAAAGTCATTAGGAAATAACAAATCCAAAGTGCGAAAGAATAAAAGATGAATAAGCCTCTTTTTTCTAATTTCGAGATTGATTTTATACCTTCCCAAAGTCCAAATAGAAACGTTTTAATCTTTTCAAAAAACTTTAATTGATTAATTTTTTTCCAGAAAATAGCGATTAATCCAATTCCTAAAACAAGAACTCCAATTGCGATGTAATATTTTAAGAAAGAAGGTTCTGTTGTAGGTTGGTGCGCTTTTTCTTTATTTCCTAATTCAACAAATTTGAGGAATGTTTCGTAATTGAAAATAAGTGTTAAACTGAAAAATAATCCCAAAAATAAAACGTCAATTACACGTTCTAAAACTACTGTTCCGAAAGATTTTTCGAAAGGCACTTTTTCCATTTTATAGAAACTTGTAGCACGAGCTACTTCGCCACTTCGAGGAATGGTCAAATTCATAAAATATGCAAATGCAATAGCCCAAAAACCAGATGAGGTTTGTGTGTTGTAGCCCATTGGCTTTAGAAGAAGATTCCAACGAGCGGCGCGTATCCAATACGTAAGAATACTGATTGCCATAGATGCAAAAATCCAAAAATAATTGGTTTGTTTTAAAACTTTTGCAACTCGTTCGAAATCAATTTGCTTCACTGTTACCACGACAAAAAAAACGGCTAACAATGAAGCAATGATTAAGAAGAGCGATTGTTTGATCTTACTCTTCATATAAATTATTGAAAATTAATTTCTTAATCTAAACGATTGTTCTCGTTAGGGAAAACAATTGTTGGTTCGTAGGTTTTGGCTTCTTCAAATTCCATCATCGCATACGTAATTAAAATGACAGTATCACCTACTTGTACTTTACGCGCTGCTGGTCCATTTAAACAAATTTCTCCACTTCCACGTTTTCCTTTAATAATGTAAGTTTCAAAACGTTCTCCGTTTTCTTGAACCACAATTTGAATTTTTTGACCAACTACCATATTTGCAGCATCTATCAAATCTTCATCGATTGTAATACTTCCGATGTAGTTTAATTTTGCGTCTGTTACCTTAACTCTATGTATTTTAGAGTGAAATACTTCTATCATCATAATTTTGCAAAGTTACATTGAACTTATAAATTTCAAAACCCGTTCCAATATTTTTCGATTGGAGTGAAGGATTTGATCTATTTTATTAAAACTGAATATTATCGATTAAACGTACATCGCCTGCATAAGCAACGACAAATCCACGAATATGCTGGGCATCAGAAAAATGTTCTATAGACAACAAGGTTTCTTCATCTGTGATTTCAAAATATTCTAATTCGAAAGGTGAATTTTTGAATTCATTTTCGACGAAAGCTTTTACTTCAGGAACATCTTTTCCTTCTTTTTTAAGCGTTACAGCTTGTGATAAAATTGAATAAATTTGTGGTGCATCCGAAGTTTGTTGCGTTGATAAACGTGCATTTCTTGAACTAAATGCTAAACCAGAATCTGCTCTGTGAATTGGCATTGGAACAATTTCGACATCTAAATTCTCTTGTTTTACCATTTCTTGGATGATACAGATTTGCTGAAAATCTTTTTCTCCAAAATATGCTCTTGTTGGTTGAACTGCTTTGAATAATTTGCAAACAATTGTAGCTACTCCATCAAAATGTCCAGGACGAGAAGCGCCTTCCATCACTTGGTCTATTGTGCCAAAATCGTAATGTTTTGCACCTTCATTTGTTTCATATAAATCCTCAACAGTAGGCATATAGACAAAATCACATCCGTTTTTCATTAACAATTCTTTATCATTTTCCTCAGTTCGAGGATATTTTGCTAAATCTTCTGGATTATTAAATTGTGTTGGATTGACAAAAATGCTGACGATTGTGTAGTCGTTTTGAGCTTTAGAAGCTTTGACCAAAGACATGTGACCTTCGTGTAAAGCGCCCATTGTAGGGATAAAGCCAATGGTTTTGTTTTGGTTTTTTAACTCGACGATTGCGGGAGTTAATTTTTCCTTTTCGTTAAATATAACCATAACACTGATTTGTTAAAAAAAAACTAATATCTTGCAAAGCTACTATAAGCAAATAATATATCAACATTTTTTTGTAAATTTGTGCCTTATTATTCATTAGGAAAAGAGAGTAGAAATTATGGAAGGAAAGCGCATATTATATGTAACAACAGAAATGGTACCTTACTTTCCTGAAAATCCGATGTCTTCACAAGCATTAGATTTGCCAAAAATCATGCAAAGTAGTGGCGCAGATGTAAGAATCTTTATGCCAAGATTTGGAGCAATTAACGAAAGAAGACACCAATTACACGAAGTAATACGACTTTCAGGTATGAACATGATTATTAATGATTTGGATCAACCATTAATCATTAAAGTCGCTTCTGTTCCAGGAGAAAGACTACAAGTGTATTTTATCGATAACGAAGAATATTTCAAACGTAAAGAAGTTTATGGAGAAGATAATGGATTATTTTCTGATAACGACGAGCGTTCTATTTTCTTCGCAAAAGGAGTTTTAGAAACAGTAAAAAAATTAAACTGGAAACCAGATGTTGTTCACGTAATGGGTTGGATGTCTAGTTTAGTACCATTGTATCTAAAAAAATATTATTCTGACGATCCTTTCTTTCAAGATGCGAAAGTTGTTGTTTCTTTATTTGACAACGGATTTGAAGGAGAATTAGATAACGAATTAGTTAAAAAATTGGCTTTTGATAAAGTAGAAGCTGATGTACAAACATATTTAGAAAAACCTACACATTTAGGGATGATTCAAGCTTCTTTAGAATATGCAGATGCAGTTGCGAAAGGAGAAGAGATGATTCCAGAAGATGTGAAAAACTATATCAACCAACAAAATATTCCTCTATTAGACTATTGTTCTAAAGAGCAAGCTAAAGAAGTTTACAACAACTTCTATCTTGAGGAAGTAATGAACTCTAATTAAAATCTATTTAGATTAATGAAAAAATTTTTGAATGTCCTTTCTGTGTCTGTTGCAATGATGATTGGAATGGGAGCAATTGTTTCGTGTGAGAATGAAACATTAGGATTAGATAACAACGTGATTGGAGGTGAGGCAGAAGGAAATGTAAAATCCTTGGATGTTATTGCTTTTAATGCCAATTTTGACACGCTTCGTACAGATAAGTTTGTACTTCAAAATGGAGCTTTTGGTGTGTACAATGAGCCAATTTTTGGTTCTACATCTTCTAAGTTTTATACACAAATTAGACCTTCGTCTATTGGAGATCAAGATTTTGGAACTGAACCTAAAGTAGATTCTGTGAATTTGGTAATTCCAGTTTATTACAGCACGACTAAAGATCCAATTTCTAAAGATACAATCAATCTTTCTAAACCAGGAGAGAAACCAAAAGATACAGATACAATCCAAATTACAACAAAGTATGCAGTTGACTCTTTGTATGGGAATAAGGATTTAACAATGACGTTGAAAATTAAAGACATTCATACAGTTTTATATAAAGACACGAAATATTTTTCAACATTAAGTGGCCTTGAATCTCCAATTTCTGTTAATTCAAGAGAAATCGGAAAAGCTACTATCGGAAAAACAGTAACAGGAAAAGTTGTTAAACAAAAAATTGGAACTTCTAATATTTCTGAGGTTGTTCCTGGTTACAAAGTTTCTTTAGATCCAGATTATTTTGACGAAAAAATTATTAAAAATGCAAAAACAGGATTGCTTTCTGATTACGCAACATTTATTCGTGAAAATATCAAAGGTTTAGAGTTTTCTGTTGAAGAATCGAATGGATTTATTGTCAATTTTAATCCAAATAAAATTGACTTGAAGATGTATTATTCATACAAAAATCCGACAGCAAAAACAAGTTCAGACACAAATTATAAAGAACGTTTGAGTGCTACTTATGCTTTTGATATGACAAATCAGTGGAATTCTGGTACTGCAAATAATGCCAATATTATTGCTTCTCAAATTGTGAATAATGCAGTAGGTTCAACTTATTCTACAATCAAACCTGATGAAGTGAATGGTGATGCGAGATTGTATTTAAGCGGAATGAGTGGAAATTATGCAAAATTAAAATTCAATCAAACCCAATTAGATGAATTAAAATCTGAGATGACAAAAAGTAATATTGTGATTCTTGGAGCAAAATTAAAATTCTATATTGATGGTTCAACTAGTTTTCCAAAACCGCCTTATTTAGTTGCTTGGAATAACTACAAAAAAGATGATAAAGTTATAAATGAATTGTATGCAGACGTTTTAGAATTCTATAATTCTTACCCTACATCAGTTCACTTTAATCCTATTGTAAAAGGAGATACGGATTATTATACAATTGATATCACGAAACATCTAAAAAGCATGTTAGAGAAAGGAAATGAGTTTAAAGATCAAACGATGTTTATTACAATAGGTAATTTTATAACATCTGTTAGAGATGCAACTACGATTAATAGTACAAATCCTTATCAAAATGATAGAGCTTATAATCCATATAGAATTGTTTTACATGGAAATAATTCGGAAGTAGCGGATAAAAAATTGAAATTACTGGTATATTACTCTCAAAAATAGGGCGTATTATATTTAACGAATTTAACTAAAATACTATAAAATATTATGTGTGGAATTGTAGGATATATTGGACATCGCGAAGCGTACCCAATTATTATTAATGGACTAAAAAGACTAGAATATCGTGGATATGATAGTGCAGGTTTAGTTCTTTCTACTGGTACCGATTTTGAATTGGTAAAAACAAAAGGAAAAGTTTCAGATTTAGAAGATAAATCAGCAAATTTAGATAAAACACCTCATTTAGGAATTGGGCATACACGTTGGGCAACACATGGTGTTCCAAATGATGTAAACTCTCATCCACATATGTCTAATAATGGACGTTTGGTATTGGTTCATAACGGAATTATCGAAAATTATGAATCAATCAAACAATTATTAAAAGACAAAGGGTACGTTTTTCATAGTGATACGGATACAGAAGTTTTAGTAAACTTTATTCAATTATTTCAAGAAGAACAAAATTTAAACTTAACTGACGCAGTTCGTTTAGCTTTGAATGAAGTGATTGGAGCATATGCGATTGCAGTTTTAGACAAAGAAGAAGCAAATACAATTGTTGTAGGTCGTTTAGGTTCTCCATTGGCAATTGGTATTGGAGAAAACGAATTTTTCGTTGCTTCTGATGCTTCTCCGTTTATCGAGTTTACAAAAGATGCGGTTTATTTGGAAGATGGTGACATGGCCACAATTACTTTAGATAAAGAAGTTGATGTACGTACAATCCATAACAATGAAGCAGTTTCTTTAGATGTTCAAGAGTTACAATTAAATATTGAAGCGATTGAAAAAGGTGGTTATGAGCATTTCATGTTAAAAGAAATCAACGAACAACCTCGTTCTATTCGTGATACAATGCGTGGACGTTTATTAGTAGACGAAGGTATTATTAAAATGGCTGGTATTTGGGATCATCAAGAAAAATTCTTGAATGCAAAACGTATCATCATTGTTGCTTGTGGAACTTCTTACCATGCAGGTTTGGTTGCAGAATACATGATCGAAGATTTCGCTCGTATTCCTGTAGAAGTAGAATATGCATCTGAGTTCCGTTACCGCAATCCAATCATCAATAAACACGATGTCGTGATTGCAATTTCTCAATCTGGAGAAACAGCAGATACATTGGCAGCACTTAAATTAGCAAAAGAAAATGGTGCATTTATCTTTGGAATCAACAATGTTGTAGGTTCTTCTATTGCTCGTATTACAGATGCTGGTGCTTATACACATGCAGGACCAGAAATTGGTGTTGCATCAACAAAAGCATTTACAGCTCAGTTAACAATTTTAGCGTTGATTGCTTTAAAATTAGGTAAACAAAATGGTGAATTATCAACAGAGAAATTCAACTTATTAACACGCGAGTTAGAACGTATCCCAGAATTAGTTCAACAAATTTTAGACAACTGTGAAGGTGTAATTGATCAAATTGCTGATAAATACAAAGATAACAGAAATGCAATTTATTTAGGACGTGGATACAACTATCCATCAGCTTTAGAAGGTGCATTAAAGTTAAAAGAGATTTCATATATCCACGCAGAGGGTTATCCAGCGGCAGAAATGAAGCACGGACCAATTGCATTATTGGACGAAAATATGCCTGTTATTGTTATTGCAACGAAAAAAGGTTATTACGAGAAAGTAGTTTCTAACATTCAAGAAATTAAATCTCGTAGCGCCAAAGTAATTGCAATTGTTAATGATGGTGATGATCAAGTAACTGCTATGGCAGATGATTACGTAGTAATCCCAGAAACTGCAGAAGAATTCTCACCAATCCTAACAGCTATTCCATTACAATTATTATCGTACTGGATTGCTGTTAAATTAGGTAAGAATGTAGATCAGCCTCGTAACTTGGCAAAATCTGTTACTGTAGAGTAAAAATTATTACAGAGTTATAATATATTTTAAGGGATGATGTTTTAAAATCATCCCTTTTTCATTTTATAAGTTTAAATTAATTATTAATTTCACCAAAAATAACATCATGTTTACAGGAATCGTAGAAGGAGTAGGAAAGCTTATAAAAGCAGAGAAAGAGCAATCTAATTTACATTTATGGATTGAAGCTGATTTTTGTGATGAATTAAAAATTGATCAAAGTGTTGCACATAATGGAGTTTGTTTAACGGTTGTTGATTTCAAAGATGGACTTTATAAAGTTACTGCTATAGAGGAAACCTTACAAAAAACAAATTTTAACACTTTAAAAGAAGGTGATTTGATCAATTTAGAACGATGTTTGCAATTCAATGGTCGTATCGATGGTCACATTGTGCAGGGTCATGTAGATCAAACCGGAAAAATTGTTTCGATAGAAAACCAAAATGGTAGCTTTTTTGTTACTGTAGAATATGATGAAGTATCGTCTGGAAATGTTACAGTAGAAAAAGGTTCGATTTGTCTTAACGGAATTAGTTTAACAGTTGTAGACAGTAAAGTTGGACAGTTTTCGGTTGCAATTATTCCCTATACTTGGGAGTTTACAAACCTTAATCAAGTGAAAGTGGGCGATACAATGAATTTAGAATTTGATATCTTAGGAAAATACGTCAAAAGATTATTCCAACAATAAAAATGATTAGAAAAAAAAATAACCTATCGCTACCCGTTCGTATTATCATTTATATGGTAACGATTTTGTTATTTACAGCAGGTGCTATCTTGCTGATTACTGCCAATCATTTCAATGAACAAACTAAACAATATCACGAAGATATTCTCAAACGAAAAGTTAGAGCGGTAGAGTCTGCGATAGATTATGAAATGGATAATTATCCTGGAATTGCAACCAAAGATAATATTCACGAGATTTTAGAAGATGGTTTTCTTCGCATCGGTGATATCAATAAAACCGATATTGTAATTTATGATTTAAGTGGTAATAAAATTTTAACCACTCAGCCGGTTTCAACGACTTATAATGTTTTGCCTCAAAAAATATTAGACAAACTACAAAAGTCAAATGATTTTATTGTAACGAATAAAGATACCGCTGATGATAACAATCTTTATTCGTCTTATAGTCATATCAAAAATTATTACAATGAAAACATTGCTATTCTCTGTCTACCTTATCAATCGAACCAAGATTTTTTTCAACGAGACATGTTTACCTTAATTGGTAGTTATGGATTAGCTTTTGGAGTTATTCTTTTGTTTGGAACGTTAGCGGTTTATTTTGTTACAAAACGTACACTGAATAAACTTTGGTCGTTTGCAGATCGTATTCGTGAAACAGAAGTTATTGCGAACAATATGCCTATTCGCTATGATGGGAACGATGAAATAAAAGTTTTGGTAGATTCTTATAATGATATGTTGTACCGATTGCGGGAACAATCAGATTTATTAGCTAAGCAAGAACGTGAAGAAGCATGGAGAGATTTTGCGAAACAAGTTGCGCATGAAGTCAAGAATCCATTAACACCAATGCGATTAATGCTACAGAATTATATGCGAAAATTTGATGTAAATGATCCAAATCTTGAAGAAAAGACGATGCGAACAACTACTATTTTATTGCAACAAATTGATACCATCTCTGCGATTGCTGAAGCTTTTTCAGATTTTGCTAAAATGCCTTCTCGTAAAGATGAAAAAATTGATGTGGTAGACGTCATAAAAAATGCGCTATATGTTTTTCCATTGGAGTTTATCGAATTTAATTATTCTCCCAACATCATCATGATGACTTTTGATAAACAATATTTGAATCGAATTATTACCAATATTACAAAGAATGCGTTTCAATCTATTCCGAAATCTCGTATAGCGAAAGTTAAAGTAGATGTGTTTTTAGTGGATGGTTTTTTGCATATAACCATTCAAGATAACGGGAATGGAATTCCTGTCGAATCACAAGATTCTATTTTTGTTCCAAAGTTTACAACAAAGAATAGTGGAATGGGAATTGGTTTGCCAATGGTCAAAAAAATTATTGACGATTATGATGGAACAATTCGTTTTGAAACTGAAATTTCTGTTGGTACAACATTCTACATTTTGATTCCTTGCAATGAATAGAAAACCTTTTCGATTCAAACAATTCGAAATTTTTCAAGACAAAACCGCAATGAAAGTAGGCACAGATGGTGTTTTACTTGGTGCATGGGCTACTTTAAAAAGTGGAAATACTATTTTAGATATTGGTACAGGAACTGGATTACTTTCGTTGATGTTAGCGCAACGTTTTCCTCATTCTATGATTGATGCAATAGAAATTGATAACGATGCTTTTTTACAAGCAAAAGAAAATTTCGAGAATGCACCTTTTTCAGATCGATTAACCATTTTTAATTCATCGCTTCAAGATTATTCAACCAATAAAAAATATGATTTGATTGTCAGTAATCCACCTTTTTTTGTGGTGAATGATACGGTTGATTTTGACGCGCGTAAACAAGCACGGCAGCAAGAAACATTGACTTTTGAAGAATTAATCAAAAAAACTGCTGAATTACTACACAAAGACGGATTAGCGAGTTTTATAATTCCATACGATCAAATGGGTAGTTTTAGTGAAATAGCTATTCAAAACGCTTTAAAATTATCTAGAGTCGTTTATATCAAAGGGAATTCGACAACAGTTACAAAACGTGTGTTGTTAGAATTTAGTTTTCATGAAAAAGAAGTAGAAGAACAAGAACTAATCATTGAAGTCGATCGACATCAGTACACAGAAGATTATATTCAGTTGACAAAGGATTTTTACTTGAAAATGTAATTTTCATCAATGATGAAAAACGATAAGTAAACTACTGATTTTGATGTCAAATAGAAAATTGTATTTCTATGCATCTATGTAAAGATTTATTCAACATTTAAAAACATAAAAAAACCGAGCAATTTGCTCGGTTTTATATTTATTTCTGATTTTCAAAATGAGTTAAAAACTCATTCTCCACCTCAATCTTAACCTTAAATCGTTGGTCCACCCGCTAATAAATCAGCCGTTGCAAACTCTTCAAATTTCTTGAAATTCGCTTTGAATTTATCTGCTAATTCTTTCGCATTTGCTTCGTATGCTGCTGTAGAATCAAAAGAAGTCGCTGGATTTAATTTTTCAGAAGCAACACCTTCGATGGCAACTGGAACTTCAAATCCGAAATAAGGATCTTTTTTGAAATCTACGTTGTTTAAATCTCCATTTAAAGCTGCATTGATAACGGCGCGAGTGTCTTTTAAAGACATACGCTCTTTTTTACCATTCCAACCTGTATTGATTAACCAAACATTTACACCAGTTTTCTCAACTTTATCGCTCAACATTTCAGCATATTTTGTTGGATGTAATGGCATAAATGGTGCACCAAAACATGTAGAAAATGTAGTTTGAGGCTCTGTAACACCAGCTTCTGTACCAGCAACTTTAGATGTATATCCTGAGATAAATAAGTAAGCCGCTTGATCTGGGTTTAATTTTGCAATTGGAGGGAAAACTCCGTAAGCATCAAACGATAAGAAGAAAATATTTTTAGGATTTTTTCCTACAGATGGAACTGCAATATTTTCGATATAATCAATTGGATAAGAAACACGTGTATTTTCTGTGATAGATGTATCTGTAAAATCAACCTCGTTAGTACCTGGAATTAATTTACAGTTTTCTAATAAAGCTCCGTCTTTGATCGCTGCAAAAATTTCTGGTTCACCTTCTGGAGATAAGTTGATAACTTTTGCGTAACAACCACCTTCAAAATTGAAAACTGTATTGTCTTCTGTCCATCCGTGTTCATCATCACCAATTAAACGTCTGTTTTTGTCTGCTGATAAAGTTGTTTTTCCTGTACCAGATAATCCAAAGAACATTGCTGTATCTCCGTTTTCACCTGAGTTAGCAGAACAGTGCATTGGTAAAGTATTTCTAAATACGGGCATGATGAAGTTCAAGGCAGAAAAAATACCTTTTTTCATTTCTCCTGTATAACCAGTTCCTCCGTTTAAAACGATTTTACGTTTAAAATTTAAGATAGAGAAATTGTGTTGTCTTGTACCATCTTCGTCTGCATCTGCAACAAAAGTTGGTGCATTGATAATTGTCCATTCAGCATCACCAAAGTTTTTTAATTCTTCTTCTGTTGGACGAATAAACATGTTATAGATAAATAAATTAGCAGCAGGAGTTTCTGTAATTGCTCTAATTTTTGTTTTGTATGCATCGTCAGCACAAGCAAAAGCATCACGTACATAAATTTCGCGGTTGCTTAAATGCTCAACAACTTTATCGTATAAAGCGTCAAATTTATCAGAATCGAAAGGAATATTGATGTTTCCATCCCACCAAACGTTTTCTGCAGTGATTTCGTCTTTAACAATAAAACGATCTTTAGGAGAACGTCCTGTAAATTCTCCGGTTAACATATTTACTGCTCCAGAAGATGTAATTTCTCCCTGTGCTAATTCTATCATTTTCTCTGTAAGCTCTTCAGGAGATAATTGATAGTTAATTTTGGAATTTTTTATTCCGTAAGATGCCAATTCTATGCTCATTTTTGTGATTTTTAAAGTATTTTTAAAATTTTAAAGGTAAAAACTTTGCACAAAGTTACAATAAAAAGAAGCGTAAAAAATTTGACTTATGTCATTCACTTAAACGTTTTCGTGCATGTTTTTTCACCATATATTTCCAAGTTCTTATGCGTGCATATAAAAAAAAGCTTGTATTTAATATAAGTTTTATATTTTTGCACTAGTTTACAACAATTAAAATTAGAAAATTATGTCTGACATTACATCAAGAGTGAAAGCGATTATCGTAGATAAATTAGGAGTTGACGAAAGCGAAGTTACGCTAGAAGCAAGTTTCACTAACGATTTAGGAGCTGATTCATTAGACACAGTAGAATTAATCATGGAATTCGAAAAAGAATTTGATATCCAAATTCCAGACGATCAAGCAGAAAAAATTTCAACTGTAGGTCAAGCTGTAACATACATCGAAGACTTAAACAAGTAATAGTTCCTATTTTATGGAATTAAAAAGAGTAGTAGTAACAGGTTTAGGCGCGCTAACACCAATCGGAAATACATACCAAGAATACTGGAATGGATTAGTGAATGGTGTAAGTGGCGCTGCGCCTATTACGCTTTTTGACGCAACTCTTTTTAAGACACAATTTGCTTGTGAGATCAAGAACTTCAATATCGAAGATCATTTTGATCGTAAAGAGGCAAGAAAAATTGACCGTTGTGCCCAATTGGGAATTATTGCAGCTAGAGAGGCAATAAAACACAGTGGAATCTTAGAAGATACAAATGTAAACAAAGAGCGTATCGGCGTTATATGGGGATCTGGTATCGGTGGAATTAAAACGTTTGAAGAAGAAGTTTCGAATTACGCAACAGGAAATGGAACACCACGTTTCAATCCTTTCTTTATCCCTAAGATGATTGCAGATATCACGCCTGGTCATATTTCAATGGAATTTGGTCTTATGGGACCTAATTATACAACTGTTTCGGCATGTGCCTCTTCAACAAATGCAATTATTGACGCTTATATGTTATTAAGACTTGGAAAAGCTGAAGCAATTGTAACAGGAGGTTCAGAAGCTGCGATTACAGCATCAAGTATTGGAGGTTTCAATGCATTACATGCGTTATCTACACGAAATGATGATCCACAAACTGCTTCAAGACCATTCGACAAAGACCGTGACGGTTTTGTAATGGGAGAAGGAGCTGGATGTATTGTGTTAGAAGAGTACGAACATGCTATTGCGCGTGGAGCTACCATTTATGCAGAATTAGTAGGAACAGGAATGACAGCAGATGCTCACCATATTACAGCTCCACATCCCGAAGGATTAGGCGCATTAAATGTGATGAGAGAGGCTTTATTAGATGCCAATATCAGCGTAGAAGACGTGGATCATATCAATATGCACGGAACATCTACACCATTAGGTGATATTGCAGAATCTAAAGCAATTCAAAAATTATTTGGAGAACATGCTTATAATATTCAAATCAATTCAACAAAATCTATGACTGGTCACTTATTAGGTGGTGCAGGGATTGTTGAAGCGATTTCGGCTATTGGAGCAATCAATAACAGTATCGTTCCACCAACAATTAATCATTTTACGGATGATGAGAATCTTGATCCTAAAATCGATTATACATTTAACAAAGCAAAAGAGAAAAATGTAGATTATGCATTGAGTAATACTTTTGGTTTCGGTGGTCACAATGCTTGTGTGATATTTAAGAAGTATAAGTAATGTCTTTCTTAAAAAAATTATTTTCTTTTAAAAATCATCGTGATGATTCAAATTCATCTGATCCTTTTTTGAAATTTTTGAAGTCGATTTTGGGTTATACTCCTCGCAATGTTGAGGTTTTTAAAGAAGCATTTACCCACAGATCTGCACAGAAAAAAGATGAAAATGGAAACAGTATAAACTTTGAAAGATTAGAGTTTTTAGGAGATGCATTACTTGGTGCTTCTGCAGCAATGCACTTATACTACAAAGCGCCCGATCAACAAGAAGGTTATTTAACAAAAATGCGTTCTAAAATTGTTTCGCGTAAACAATTGAATGCCGTTTCCAAACAACTTGGCTTGTTGGATTATTTGGATCCAATGAACAATCACAACAATTTGGGTGAAGACGTAAATGGCGATATGTTGGAGGCGTTGGTAGGTGCAATTTATGTTGATGGAGGTATAGCTGCAGTACAAAAATTTATTCAAGTCAAAATTATTGACCCTTATGCGGATTTAGACCGTTTGGAACACACGATTACAAGTCACAAATCGTTGATTTTGGAATGGAGTCAAAAAACGAGAAATACGATAAGATTCAATACATTTGAGGAGCAAAACGCAGAAGATTTGCAGGTTTTTGTATCCGTTATCCGTCTCAATGATAAAGTTATCTCGAAAGGGAGAGGAACTTCTAAAAAGAAAGCGGAAGAAAGCGCAGCAAAACGCGCGTACTATTCGTTACAAAAGAAAATAGAAAAAGTTTAGAAACATGGCAGAATTACTCTTATATGATGATTGGATAGATTTTCATCTCATAGGCGTAAATTCTAGTTTTAACACTTCGACACAATTTATTTTCCATCTCAACTCTACTTTTGATACGCGTTTTCAGCGTATTCAGGATTTGGATATTCGGTTAGATGAGCATACTTATTTTTTCGAAACCTATCAATGGTTAGATGAAGCAAATAAAATAGATTATCATATCATTAAAAATACGCCAAATCAATACGATTTTAAAAAAAATGAAGTAGATTTATCAAATCTTTTCAAAGGGAGCGTTATTCTTGTGCCAAATTACAAGGATTGCAACTATGTTGTAAAAATCTCTGGTTGGGAAGATGAACTACAATATCTTCAACTACCATTTGTAGAAAAAGATTTTATAAAAACGATCAAAAAAATAGATATCGATTTGATTAGCAATGCAGATCAATTGGTTTTCTAACAAAATATTGTGCATAAAAAAAGGGAAAAATTATGATTTACGATAGACAATATCTTAAAAAGACAAAAATTGTTGCGACTTTAGGTCCGGCAACCGATAGTCCAGAGATTTTATTAGAAATGATGAGAAAAGGAACAGATGTGTTCCGTATCAACTTTTCGCACGCAGACTATGCGGATGTGAAACGTAAGATTGAAACAATTCATCAATTAAATAACGATCATGGCTACAATACAGCAATTTTAGCGGATTTACAAGGACCTAAGTTGCGTATTGGAAAAATGGAACACGAAGATTTCGTAATCAATCCAGGAGATATTTTAACTTTCACCAACGAGGATGTTGTAGGAACGAAAGAAAAAGTTTTTATGACGTACAAAAAGTTTGCGCAAGATGTGCAAGTGGGAGAAAATATTTTGATTGATGACGGAAAATTAATCTTCAAAGTAATCGAGACAAACGGAACAGATACTGTAAAAGCAGAAACGATTCAAGGAGGTCCGCTACGTTCTAAAAAAGGAGTTAACTTACCAAATACCAATATTTCTTTACCTGCTCTAACAGATAAAGATAAAGAAGATGCAAAATTCGCAATCGAAAATCGTGTCGATTGGTTTGCACTATCTTTCGTTCGTTCTGGACAAGATGTAAAAGATTTATCTGATTTTATCAAAGAACATGGAACAGTAAAAATTCCAATTATCTCTAAAATTGAAAAACCTGAAGCATTAGAAAATATCGATGATATTTTAGAATTTTCGGATGGATTAATGGTTGCTCGTGGAGATTTAGGTGTTGAGGTTCCGTTTGAAATCGTTCCAAAAGCGCAAAAACAATTAATTGACAAAGCGAAATTAGCGCGTAAGCCAGTTATTGTTGCAACACAAATGATGGAAACTATGATTTCGAGTTTAACACCAACTCGTGCGGAAGTTTCTGACGTTGCAAATGCAGTTTTTGATGGTGCGGATGCAGTAATGTTATCTGGAGAAACTTCTGTAGGGCAATATCCTGTACAAGTTATCGAGAAAATGACGAAGATTCTTCAAACAGTCGAAGATGATGAGCACGTACATGTACCAGAGCACAAACCAAAGATCAAAAACGAACGTTTCGTAACTGATATGGTTTGTTATAATGCAGCTAAAATGGCAGAAGATACAGGAGCGAAAGCAATTGCAACGTTGACGTATTCTGGTTATACCGCTTTCCAAATTTCATCACATCGTCCAAATTCATTTATTTTGGTTTTCAATCCAAGTAAACGTATTAACCGTATGTTGAACCTATTATGGGGAGTAAAAGCAATCAATTACGATCCTCGCGATACATCTACGGATCAAACGGTTACAGAGGTCAATATCTTAGCGAAAAATGCGGGTTATGTAGAATATGGTGATTATATCATCAATCTGAATGCAATGCCAGCATTTGAGAAAGGAATTACCAATACACTACGTATTTCGATGATTTAATAAAATCAATACTAATACTTTAAAGCGTTCAATTTTGAACGCTTTTTTTGTGTTTAAAAGAAAAATCATAATAGAATGTTATGATATAGTAGTTTTTAATATCTTTACGAGTTCGAATTAGAAGAATTTATGTGTATTTATAATGTGATCTTATCTGGTGGTGTTGGGAGTAGACTTTGGCCACTTTCACGAAAAAGTCATCCAAAACAATATTTACCTTTGTTTAATGGGCAATCTTTATTTGAGTTAACGATTCAACGTAACCGTCCAATTGCTGATAAATTAATGGTGATTGGGAATAAAGATAATGACCATTTAAGTCAAGAAGTACTTGATAAAATGAATGTTGAATACACGAAAATTGTAGAGGCTGTTCCACGTAATACTGCAGCGGCAATTGCATTTGCAGCTTTAGCAGTTGAGGATGATGATATTCTAATTGTGACACCATCTGATCATTTGATTGAAGATATGGAAGCCTATCAAGAAGCGATGAATAGAGCAATCGAATTAGCACAAAATGACTATATCGTCACATTTGGAGTGCATCCAACTCGTCCAGAAACAGGGTATGGCTATATCGAACACAAAGAAGACACTGTGTTATCGTTTCGCGAAAAACCCAATCATATTACGGCGCAAGATTTTATCGAGCAAGGGAATTTTTTGTGGAACAGTGGAATGTTTTGTTTCAAAGCACGTGTTTTATTGAAAGAACTAAAGAAATTTGAAAAAGAAATTTACGAAGCTTCAAAAATAGCTTGGTCTGAAAATATCAACGGAGAATTGAACGAAGAACTTTCAATGAATATTCCATCAAATAGTATCGATTATGCCGTAATGGAACGAAGCAAGAAGATAAAAGTAGTTCCAGCAAAATTTGTTTGGAATGATTTAGGTTCTTTCGAATCCTTGTATGATTATTTTGTGATGAACGGCCATTATGTCGATCGTAATGGAAACATGGTGATTGGGACAGATGTTTATACTTCTTTTGTTGGTTTACAAAACACTATTTTTGTGAATACCCCAACCGCGAATTTAATTCTACAAAAAGAATATTCACAGGAAGTAAAGAATGTTTATACACATTTAGAAAAAAGAAATTCTGAATTAATTTAAATACCTAGCACTCGATTTGAGTGCTTTTTTTATGTCATAAAAGCTTATAATTAATTCAATATAAATCCTTAAATTTGTCGCTCCAACAATAGTATTATAAAATGACAACGGGAATTACATTCGGTATATTTGACTTGCTTCATGCAGGTCATGTAATGATGCTCGAAGAAGCCAAAAGACAATGCGACTACCTAATTGTAGGACTTAATACTGATCCTGCAACAGTAGACCCTTCAAAAAATAGTCCTACGCAATCCATCGTTGAGCGTTATATTCAATTAGAAGGTTGTCGATATGTCGACGAAATAATCCCATACGAAACCGAACAAGATTTGTTTGATATGTTAAGTGCATTACCAGTAAATATTAGAATTATAGGGGAAGAATACCGAAATATCGACTTTACGGGAAAACAATATTGTTTAGATAATCATATTCAAATTTACTACAACAAGCGTACACACCGCTTCTCTAGTTCAGGATTAAGAAAAGTAGTTGCGACTTCTGAAAAGGAGAAATAATGAAAACAGTATTCATAACTGGTGTAGCTGGTTTCATAGGTTACCATTTAGCTGAAAAATTAATCGAAAAAAACATCAAAGTTGTTGGAATTGATAATATTAACGATTATTACACTATTCAGTTAAAATATGATCGATTAAAAGAATTAGGAATCAATCAAGAATTTGCTTCAAATTTTGGGCAGAAAGTTCTTTCTTCTAAACACGAAGAAAAGATGATTTTCTATCGAATGAATTTAGAAGATAAAGAGTCATTGGCTCAACTTTTTAAAACATATTCGTTTGATGCGGTTGTTAATATGGCAGCTCAGGCTGGTGTTCGTTATAGTATCGAAAATCCTGATGCCTATGGACAGAGTAATTTGGTCGGTTTTCTAAATATTTTAGAATGTTGCCGAAATTATAACGTCAAAAAATTACTGTACGCAAGTAGTTCAAGTATTTACGGAAACTCTTCAGATGTTCCTTTTTCAACAAATCAAAACGTTGATCATCCTATTAGTTTATACGCAGCTACCAAAAAAGCAAACGAGCTTATGGCGCATGCGTATAGCCATTTGTACGATTTCCAAACGATAGGTTTGCGATTTTTTACCGTTTATGGACCTTGGGGACGCCCAGATATGGCCATGTTTTTGTTTACAGATGCCATCTTAAATCATCAACCCTTAAAAGTGTTTAATCACGGCGATTTGTCACGCGATTTTACGTACATTGATGATATTATTCAAGGGATAACGAAAATCCTTGAAGATAAAAATACAAACGAAAAATACCAATTATACAATATAGGAAATAGTAAACCTGTTCAATTAATGGATTTTATCAAAGAAGTCGAACATTCGACAGGCGAAAAAGCTATTTTAGAAATGTATCCGATGCAAGCAGGAGATGTCAATCAAACATGGGCCGATGTCCAAGATTTGAAAGATAAATTTGGTTATCATCCTCATTATCCTGTTGACAAAGGAGTGTATAACTTTGTACAATGGTACAGAAAATATTATAATAAATGAATCAACAACATAAAATTGCAGTAATTGGCTTAGGGTACGTAGGTTTACCATTAGCTCGATTATTTGCAACAAAGTACCCTGTTGTCGGGTTTGATATCAATCAGAAACGTATTGCTGAATTAAATAATGGAGTAGATTCAACTTTAGAAGTTGAGAATAATGTTTTACAAAATGTTTTATCAACACAAAATCCTTTTATTCAAGTAGAAAATGGATTGTTTTGTTCATCAGATATAACGGATATTGAAGATGCGACAATTTATGTTGTAACCGTTCCTACGCCAGTGGACAAAAATAATCGACCAGACTTGACTCCTTTGAAAAAAGCTTCGGAAACGGTAGGTAAAGTGTTGAAACCAAATGATATTGTTATTTATGAATCTACAGTTTATCCAGGTGTTACAGAAGAAGAATGTATTCCAGTATTGGAACATTCTTCGGGATTGAAGTTTAACCAAGATTTTTATGCGGGATATTCTCCAGAGCGAATTAATCCAGGCGATAAAAAACACACGGTTGAGAAAATTTTAAAAGTAACATCAGGTTCAACGCCAGAAATTGGAAAAATTGTTGATGATTTATATCAATCCGTAATTGTTGCAGGGACGCATTTAGCACCGACAATCAAGGTGGCAGAAGCATCGAAAGTCATCGAAAATTCGCAACGTGATATCAATATTGCATTCATCAATGAATTATCAAAGATTTTTTCGCTAATGGATATTGATACCAATGATGTGTTGGAAGCTGCTGGAACAAAATGGAATTTTTTACCATTCAAACCAGGTTTGGTTGGCGGACATTGTATTGGTGTTGATCCATTTTATTTGGCTCAAAAAGCACAAGAAATTGGTTATTATTCAGAATTAATTTTAGCAGCAAGACGATTAAACGATTCAATGGGAGCGTTTGTGGCTTCTCAGGTTGTTAAATTGTTGATAAACAACGATATCAAAGTAAAAGGAGCTAAAGTTCTAAATTTAGGAATTACCTTTAAAGAAAATTGCCCTGATATACGTAATTCGAAAGCAATTGATGTGATTCATGCTTTAGAAGAATATGGAATAGAGGTGACAACGTTAGACCCTTGGGCTAACCCGGATGAGGTAAACCATGAATACGGAATAACTTTTTGTAATACATTGGATCAGGTTTTCAAGTTCACCAGTTCACCAGTTCACCAATTCGACGCCATTATCTTGACTGTTTCACACGACGAATTTTTAAATCTTCAGTTAACGGATTATTTAAAAGAAAATGGAGTGATTTATGATGTAAAAGGGGCTTTGCCTAAAGAAGAAGTTGATAAACGACTATAAAATACTATGAAAACTATTTTAATTACAGGTGGGGCTGGATTTATCGGATCTCACGTTGTAAGAGAATTTGTCTTAAACTATCCTGAAACAAAAATCATCAACCTTGATGCGTTGACGTATGCAGGAAATTTAGAAAATTTAAAAGATATTCAAAATCAGCCTAATTATACATTTGTAAAGGCAGATATTACGGATGCGAAACATATTTTAGAGATTTTTGAACAGTATCAACCAGATGGTGTCATCCATTTAGCTGCCGAATCTCACGTAGATCGTTCGATTACAAATCCGTTAGATTTTGTGATGACGAATGTGATTGGTACGGTTAATCTTTTGAATGCTGCAAAAACAATTTGGAACAATAATTTCGAAGGAAAACGTTTTCACCATGTTTCGACAGATGAGGTTTTTGGCGCTTTGGGTGATGAAGGATTTTTTACAGAAGAAACGTCTTATGATCCGCATTCACCCTATTCGGCTTCAAAAGCATCTTCGGATCATTTTGTAAGAGCCTATCACGATACATACGGTTTACCAATTGTGATGACGAATTGTTCGAACAATTATGGGCCAAATCATTTCCCAGAAAAATTAATTCCGTTGTGTATTCATAATATTTTGAATGGAAATCCACTTCCCATTTATGGAGATGGAAAATATACGCGCGATTGGTTATTTGTAATCGATCATGCCAAGGCGATTGATTTAGTTTTCCATGAAGGAAAAAATGGAGGTTCTTACAATGTAGGAGGTTTCAACGAGTGGAAAAACATCGATTTGGTGAAAGAATTGTGTAAACAAATGGACGAAAAATTGGGTAAAGAAGCGGGAACTTCAGAACAATTAATCACATTTGTGAAAGATCGTCCAGGACATGATTTACGTTATGCCATCGATGCAACAAAAATTAACGAAGAATTAGGCTGGAAACCAATTGTGACATTTGAACAAGGTTTGAGTCTAACTATCGATTGGTTTTTATCCAACAAAGAATGGTTGGATAATGTAACATCTGGCGATTACCAAAAATATTACGAAAATCAGTATAAATAAGGAGAAGGTTAGGAGGTTAAAAGGTTAGAGGGGTAAAAAGTTATAATGTTATAAGATTAGAGGTATTTCTTTATCCATTTAATTATTTTCCTGTTTAACGATATATTTGTTTCACTCATTTAAATAAGAATTATGGAAAGTCATAAAGATTTAAAAGTTTGGCAAGAAAGCATGAATTTAGTTGTAGAGATTTATAAAATAACGAATTATTTTCCTAAGGAAGAGCTTTATGCATTAACCAGTCAAATGAAGCGTAGTGCTTTATCTATCCCAAGTAATATTGCAGAAGGGGCTGGTAGAAATGGAAAGGCAGAGTATTGCAGGTTTTTAAATATCGCCTTAGGTTCTGCAAGTGAGCTAGAAACACAAATTGAAATAGCATACCGGTTAAATTTTATAAGTGATATAAAAAACCTAGATTCAAAAATACGATTTATCAAGAACATGCTTTCTAAATTAATTAAAAGTCTGAGTTCCTAACTTTACCATTTATCTTTATAACTTTATACCCATATACCCATATACCCATTTAATAAAAAAATATGAAAGCAACAGAAATTAAATTAAAAGGTTGTTTTATTTTAGAACCAACTGTTTTTGAAGACTCGAGAGGTTATTTCTTTGAGTCGTATAACGAAAATAAAATAGAAGAAATTTTAGGGTATAAACCAACTTTTGTTCAAGATAATCAGTCTAAATCTTCTTACGGTGTAGTTCGAGGTTTGCATATGCAAGCAGGAGAACATGCCCAAGCAAAATTAGTTCGTGTGGTAGAAGGTGCGGTGATAGATGTAGCGGTTGATGTTCGTCCTGGTTCTGAGACTTATGGACAGTCAGTTGCAGTAGAATTATCAGCAGATAATAAAAAACAATTGTTTATTCCAAGAGGATTTTTACATGGTTTTTCGGTGATTTCTGATTCAGCTACATTTTTCTATAAATGTGACAATGGGTATAATAAAGAGTCAGAAGACGGCGTTAACCCTTTAGACAGCGAACTGAATATAGATTGGCAAATTCCTTCAGATAAAATGATAATCTCTGAAAAAGATCAAGAAGCACAGTCGTTTGGAGAGTTTAAAGTTAAGGGGTTAACAAGTGAACATGTGAAGAAGTGAAGGAGTTAACAAGTGAGGAAGTTAACAAGTGAAGAAGTGAAGGAGTTAACAAGTGAAGAAGTTAACAAGTGAAGAAGTGAAGAAGTGAAGAAGTTTACACGTTCACACTTTCACAATTTGACAAGTTAACAAGTGAAGAGGTGAAGAAGTGAAGGAGTGAAGAAGTGAAGAGGTGAAGGAGTGAAGGAGTGAAGGAGTGAAGGAGTGAAAAAGTGAAGAAGTGAAGGAGTGAAGGAGTGAAGAAGTGAAGGAGTGAAAGAGTTAACAAGTGAAGGAGTTACAAGTTCACACGTTTACAAGTTTACATGATCACACGTTTACAAGTTCACAAGTTTACATGATCACATAAAATATAATAGATGAAGAGCCATAAGGATTTATTAGTATATCAGAAATCATTAGATCTGGTCACAAATATTTATTCTATTACAGATTGCTTCCCAAAAGAAGAGCAATTTGGTTTGACAAACCAATTAAGAAGAGCATCAGTATCTGTCCCTTCTAATATTGCGGAAGGAGCTGGAAGAAAAAGTAAAAAAGAATTTATTCATTTTTTGTACATCGCTTTAGGCTCATTGAATGAAATTGAAACACAATTAGAAATATCTAAAAGATTAAATTATATAAGTAATTTAGATGATTTTGATACACAATTTTTACACATCAAAAGAATGCTCTTAAAATTAATCGAATCATTGAAAAGGGATATTGAAGAAGGTTAACAAGAGAAAAAGAGAAAAAGTTAACAAGTGAAGGAGTTAACAAGTGAAAAAGTGAAGGAGTTTACATGATCACACGTTTACAAGTTTACAAGTTCATAATTTGACAAGTGAAGAAGTGAAAGAGTTAACAAGTGAAGAAGTTTACATGATCACACGTTTACAAGTTTACAAGTTCACAATTTGACAAGTGAAGAAGTGAAGAAGTGAAAGAGTTAACAAGTGAAGAAGTTACAAGTTCACACGTTTACAAGTTTACAAGTTCACCCTTTAACAAGTGAAAAAGTGAAGAGGTTAACAAGTTAAGGAGTTACAAGTTCACACGTTTACAAGTTTACAAGTTCACCCTTTAACAAGTGAAAAAGTGAAGAGGTTAACAAGTTAA
>NZ_JACAGG010000024.1:0-13814 GCF_030324375.1 Empedobacter sp. R132-2 | reverse complement strand
GGAGTTACAAGTTCACACGTTTACAAGTTTACAAGTTCACCCTTTAACCATCTAACCATATAACCATCTAACAACAAAAAAAACATGAAAGGAATAATATTAGCAGGAGGATCAGGAACGCGATTACATCCTTTAACATTAGCGGTGAGCAAGCAATTGATGCCGGTTTATGATAAACCAATGATATATTATCCATTGTCAACATTGATGTTGGCAGGGATTAATGAAATTTTAATTATTTCTACACCACACGATTTACCTCATTTCGAGAAGTTATTAGGTGACGGTTCTCAAATAGGATGTAAATTTTCGTACAAAGAACAACCAAGTCCTGATGGCTTAGCACAAGCTTTTATTTTAGGAGAAGAGTTTATTGGAGACGATAAAGTAGCTTTAATTTTAGGTGATAATATTTTCTATGCCTCTGGAATGTCTAAGTTATTACAAGATTCTGCTGATCCAGATGGAGGAGTTGTTTTTGCGTATCAAGTAAGTGATCCAGAAAGGTATGGAGTTGTAGAGTTTAATGAAAATAACGAAGTTGTTTCGATTGAAGAAAAACCAAAAGAGCCAAAATCAAATTATGCCGTTCCTGGATTATATTTTTATGATAATGATGTCGTTGAAATTGCTAAAAATATCAAACCATCTCCTCGTGGAGAGTTAGAAATTACCGATATCAATGCTGAATATTTACGTAGAGGTAAATTGAAAGTTGGCGTTTTTAATCGTGGAACAGCATGGCTAGATACAGGAACAATCAATTCATTAATGCAAGCTGGACAATTTGTTCAAGTAATTGAAGAACGCCAAGGGATGAAAATTGGTGCAATTGAAGAAGTTGCTTATCGTATGGGCTACATCAACAAAGAACAGTTAAATAAGATTGCTGAACCATTATGCAAAAGCGGTTATGGGGAATATTTAATGAAGGTTTGTAAATAATGAAAAAAAAGAATTTAATAATATTTGGTACTAGACCAGAGGCTATTAAAATGGCTCCTTTAGTAAAGGAATTTATAAAACACGAAGAATTTGAAACAAAAGTTTGTGTAACAGCTCAACATAGAGAAATGTTAGATCAAGTTTTGGACTTTTTTGAGATAAAACCGGATTTTGATTTGAACTTAATGAAGCCAAATCAAAATTTATATACTCTAACAGCTGATATCATAACAGAATTAAAGTCAGTTTTAGAAGAGTTTAAACCTGATTATGTTTATGTTCATGGAGATACTTCAACATCTTCAATAGCAGCACTTGCAGCATTTTATTCAGGAGCAAAGGTTTGTCATGTCGAAGCCGGTTTAAGAACGCATAACAAATGGTCTCCATTTCCTGAAGAAATGAATAGACAATTAACAGGAAGCTTAGCTGATTATCATTTTGCACCAACTCAACAATCTTTTGATAATTTGATTAAAGAAAATATAAAATCAGATAACATAGTTATTACAGGAAATACAGTGATAGATGCATTATTAGATAGCTCTGCTAAAGTTAAAACTATCAATAATGATGAAATAGAGTATTTAAAAACAATTGTCGATTCTTCAAAGAAACTTATTCTTGTTACTGGACATCGCAGAGAAAATCATGGACAAGGTTTTATTAACATTTGCGAAGCTCTTAAAGAAATAGCATTAACACATTCTGATGTTCAAATAATTTATCCTGTTCATTTAAATCCAAATGTACAAAAACCAGTACATGATATTTTATCAGGAATAGAGAATATCAAATTAATTGAACCTTTAGCTTATCCAGCCTTTGTTTGGTTAATGTCACAATCTTATATGATTATAACGGATTCTGGTGGTGTACAAGAAGAAGCACCAAGTTTAGGTAAACCTGTTTTGGTAATGCGTGATACAACAGAAAGACCAGAAGCTGTAGATGCAGGAACAGTGATTTTGGTAGGAACGAACAAAGCTAAAATAATTTTAGAAGCAAATGATTTATTAAATAATCAAAACCGATACAATTTGATGAGTGAAATACATAATCCTTATGGAGATGGAAAAGCTTGCGAAAGAATAGTAAATTTTATCATTAATGAAGGTTAGAGGTGTTAAATTAAATTATGTTCTTAATATTACAAGAACAGTCCTGTCAACCTTAATTGGTTTATTTACTTTACCATATATCAATAGAGCTTTAGGTGTAGAAGCTCTTGGTAAATTTGAATATGCAAATTCTATTATTTCTTACTTTGTACTCTTTTCTGCTTTGGGAATTCCAATGTATGGTATTAGAGAAATTGCAAGAGTTAGAGATAGTGAATATAATAGGTCTAAAGTAACAGTAGAGCTTTTAGCTATTTTAGGAATTACTACTATTATTTCCTATGCACTTCTTTTTGGTATTTTTATACATTTAGATTTCTTACAAGACTACAAATTTTTGATTTTTGTTTTAGCTCCGACTATTTTTTTATCAAATTTTGGTTTCGAGTGGTTTTTTCAAGGCATTGAGGATCAAATGTACATTACAATAAGATTTATAGTTATTAAGATTATAACACTTATTCTGTTATTTACCCTTGTAAAATCTCCGGAAGATTATGTTGCTTATGCATTAATTATGGTAATTTCAACCGTAGGTGCAAATCTTTTCAATCTCTTTTATATTCGTAAATTTTTAAATTTTAAAATTTTAAAAAGAAAAGATTTTGAAATTAAGAAACATCTAAAAGGGATTATTACTATTTTTCTAGCTACAGTATCTATAAGTATTTATTTGCAATTAGATAACACTCTTTTAGGTGTATATGGAGGAGATAAACATGTTGGAATATATGCAACAGCAAACAAACTAGTAAGATTTGCGATATTGTTCGTAACTACATTAGGTGCAGTTTTGTTACCTAGATTATCTTATTTTTATGAAAATAAGAAATATGATGAGTATAATTTATATCTTAATAAATCTTTGAAATATATCCTATTCTTTTCATTACCAATTTGTGCTTTAATTTTTGGCTTGGCAGATAGAATAATTCTTGTAATGGCAGGAAGCCAATTTGTAGATGCAATAGTACCTATGAAGATTCTTTCATTTTTATTATTAATAATTGGAATTGCTTATTATTTAGCTTTTATGGTAATGTATCCTCAAGGAAAAGAAAGATTATATACAATTCTTGTTTTTATTTCTGCAGTAATAAGTGTTGTTCTTAATATTGTTTTTATCCCTAAATACTTCGAATTAGCTACATCTGTTGTTAGTGTAATGGTAGAGCTAATCGCTATTATTCTTATGATTTTCTTTTTAAGGAAACAGCTTGTTAATTATGGTTTTTTCTCAATAAAGAACCTTAATTACTTTATTGGAGCAATTTTGGTGTATTTAGTAATTAATTTGGTTCAAAACATCAATTTAGGAGATATGTTAACTATTTTAGTTGCTGGTTTATTAGGAACTAGTGTATATTTAGTTTTTTTATTAATTGTAAAAGATTATGTAATTATAGAATCTATTCAAAAATTAAAAATCATATATGAAAAAAAGAAATAAAGTAAGATTGATAGCGTCCTATCTTCCTCAATTTTATCCCACAGAAGAAAACAATCTATGGTGGCATGAAGGTTTTACAGAATGGACAAATGTAGGTAAGGCAGAAAAATTATTTGAAGATCATTATCAACCTAGAGTTCCTAGGGATCTAGGGTACTATGACTTACGTGTTTCAGATATTCGTAAACAGCAAGCTGAGATGGCTGAAAAATATGGTATTGAAGGTTTTTGTTATTGGCATTATTGGTTTGGCAATGGAGATCGTGTATTAACAAGAGTTTTTGATGAAGTAGTTAAGTCTAAAGAACCAGATTTTCCTTTTTGTTTGGCATGGGCAAATGAAACTTGGAGTGGTCGATGGCATGGTGCTGAAAATAGAATTTTGAAGGAGCAAAAATATCCTGGTGTAGAGGATATGATTGAACATTTTAATACAATGTTACCAGCCTTTAAGGATGAAAGATATATTACCATTAATGGTAAACTATTTTTTATGATTTACAAACCAGATCAACTTGTAGATACTGAGTTGTTTATAAAAACATGGAATGACTTAGCAAAAGAAAATGGCTTGAAAGGTTTTTATTTTGTGGCTCAAATAATGGATGAAAATCAAAAAGAAATTTATATATCCAAAGGTTACTCTGCTGTAAATGTTATTACACACTATAATATTCAACGTGTTTTAAAAAATCGTATAACTAGAAATTTAAAGAAACTTGTAAAGAAGGATAATCTTAATGTTTATGATTATAAAGATGCCATGGAATATTTTGTTTGTAGCGATATTAACGAAATAGATAGTATCCCAACAATTTTACCAAATTGGGATCATTCTCCTAGATCAGGTAGTAGAGGATTTATTTTACATGATTCGAAACCAGAATATTTTCAAGAACATGTTCATCAGGTTTTTGAAAATATTAAAAATAAGCCAGAAGAAGAAAGGGTTGCAATCATTAAGTCTTGGAATGAATGGGGAGAAGGAAATTATCTTGAACCAGACTTAAAATTCGGTCATGAATATTTAGAAGTAATTTTAAGGGAGTTGGATAAATTATAAATTATGAAAACTGCTTATTTTTATTTACCAAAAGGAACTTTAAATAATCAAAAGTATTGTATACTATGAAAAAAAATTTAATTATATTCGGAACCCGACCAGAAGCTATAAAAATGGCTCCATTGTTTCAAGAGTTTAAAAAACATAATGATCAATTTGAAACTCGAGTATGTGTTACAGGACAACATAGAGAAATGTTAGACCAAGTATTGGAGTTTTTTGATATTGTTCCTGAATACGATTTAAACTTAATGAAACCCGATCAGAATCTTTATTCGCTGACGGGAGATATAATTTTAGGATTAAAAGAGGTATTAGAAGATTTTCAACCCGAATTTGTATATGTGCACGGAGATACAACTACTACAATGGCTGCTAGTATTGCAAGTTTCTATTCAGGTGCACAAATTTGTCATATAGAAGCTGGTTTGCGTACACATAATAAAAGATCTCCTTTTCCAGAGGAAATTAACCGTCAAATTACTGGTTGTATAGCAGATTACCATTTTGCACCAACTACCGCTTCTGAACAAAATTTGTTGAAAGAAAACATCGATCCTAAATCAATTTTAGTTACAGGGAATACAGTAATTGATGCCTTGATGGATAGTTCAAAACGTGTTGAAAATCTAGACAACGCAGAAATAGATAATTTAAAAACTATAGTTGATCCAATAGCTAAATTAATTTTAGTTACAGGTCATCGTAGAGAAAATCATGGAAATGGTTTTATTCGAATCTGTGAAGCATTAAAGGAAATAGCGTTACAAAATACAGATAGTCAAATAATTTTTCCCGTTCATTTAAATCCGAATGTAAAGAAACCGGTTTATAAGTTGCTCTCAAATATAGATAATGTAAAATTAATAGAACCTTTAGCATATCCTGCTTTTGTGTGGTTAATGAATCAATCCTATTTAATTATTACCGATTCAGGAGGAGTACAAGAAGAAGCACCAAGTTTGGGCAAACCCGTATTAGTAATGAGAGAAACTACAGAACGTCCTGAAGCAATTGAAGCAGGTACAGTTGTTTTAGTAGGAACCAATAAAGAACTAATCATAAGCCAAGTGAATTCTTTACTAACTGATAATCAGCGCTATCAAACCATGACCGCTTTACACAATCCGTATGGCGATGGAAAAGCCTGTGAACGTATTGTACAGTTTATAAATAATTTATAAGATGAAAGATACACATGTGTTAGTTTTTGAACATGATATTTTAAAATATCCACCAATTTTATCGGTTATTTCGTTTTTATTATCACAGAATAAAAAAGTGATTTTAATAGGTTATTGCTCAGATCAGACATTTATTGATGAATTTATTACCAAAGGTGTTGTTTTTCATATTGTTATAAATAATAATATCTCTGATAATGTTGTAAAGAAGTTTTTTAAATATTGCTCTTTTAAGCGAAAAGTATCAAATCTATTAAAAAGTTATGATGCAAATACAGTTAAAGTTTGGTTATTTGGTGAGCAATGTATTTGGTTATTGCATAAATTAGTATATAAGTATGATACAAATGCTTATTTATTTGAAATACCATCTTTTTCAGTTAATTTGAGGTATCGTTTACTATCTTTTTCTTTAAATTATAAGTTAGTACTACAAATTGCATCGAAAGTAGTTTGTTGTGAATATAATCGAGCTCATATTACAAAGTCATTCTTTCAATTGGAAGATTTACCATTAGTTATACCTAATAAGCCTAATTATGATTCAATTTCTATAGACGATAGTATTGCGGATAATTATTTATCAAATTATAAGGATAAAAAAATTATTCTCTATCAAGGTGTTTTTAATTACCCTGAACGTAAGTTAGATGAGTTTTGTGAAACAATTCCCTTTTTACCAGATGAATACATCTTGGTTCTGATGGGCACTGATAATTGGTATAGAAGACAACTAAAGAATAAATATGAATCCGAACGTATTGTCTTTCTTCCTTATATTGTTGCTCCAAATCATCTAAGTATTACAAAACGTGCTCATATTGGAATTTTAATTTATAATGGAGTAGGTGGTCAGATTGAAAATACATTAAACACTTTGTATTGTGCTCCAAATAAAATTCATGAGTATAGTAAATACGGAATTCCAATGATATCTAATGATATACCAGGACTAACTTTAGTGTTTGATAATTATAAAATGGGACATTCAATAAGAGATTTAAATCCTCTTAATATTGCATCAATTATTTCAATTATTGAAAAAGATTATGAAAATTACAGCGATAAAGCCATGGAGTATTACGAAACCACTAATTTAGAAAAAAAATATTCGTATTTAATATAATTTTATTGCCTAATAAATGAGCGATTATATTTTATATCATATTATTGCATTACTTCCAATAATATTATACATTTTTAAAGTTAATGATAAATTAAAAAAAATATTGACAAATATTGTTGTTATTATAATTGGTGTTTTTTTATGTTTTGGCTACATGACTGGATCTGATTGGATGGTTTATGAAGCAGTTTATGAAGATAATTCTTTACACATCTTTTTTGAGCCAGGTTATGTTTTATTGATGAACATAGCTTATTTTTTTAAATTAGATTTTTTTACTTTTTTAATTTTAACAAAATTATTCTGCTATTATGTGATTGTTAAGATTATAAAAAAACATACTGGGGATCAATTTTTAATAGCTTTTAGTTTTTTTATATCCATGTTTGGTTTTTATCTTTTAATAGATAATCCGTTACGTAATTTAATTGCAATTGTTGTCTTTTTATTATCAATAGTTTTCTTTGAAAAAAAGAAATTTTTTTATTTTTTTCTATGTGGAGCTTTAGCTGTTTCTTTTCATAAAAGTGCATTATTAATATTCTTAGTTATGCCTTTACTTAATTTATCGCTTAAAAGATATAGTAGAATTTTATTAATTGTTAGTATTGTTTTGTTAGTACTAGGTGTTTCTGGGTTATTCATTTCAATTTTTACTTTAGTAAGTGAATCGATCCCTTTTTTTAATAAATTCTCGGACTCATACTTAAGCGAAGAAAACGAATATATAATTCGAAGCAGTTTAAACATGAAATCAATTCTTTTTTTACTTTTTTTTACTTTTGTAATTGTTGTTAAAAAAAATAAATTTAAAGAAGATTCGGATTTGTTATATAAATTATTTTTAATGTATGCGGTTTTATTTATTATTACAATTTTTGTTCCTATATTCGAGAGATTTACATTTTATTTCTTTCCTTTTTTTGTTATTATTTTTATAAAGTCTTCGAAACACCTGAAACCTTCAAATGTTTTGAATTTTTTTGCAATTCTTATTTTAACTATAGTTTTTAACACACATACATTGATTATGAATAAAGTAGTATATCTTCCATATTCAAATTATCTTAATTATATTTTTGAAAATAAACCAAGTTATCAATATCGTATTAATTATAATCAAAAAAATAGTCCAGCAAATCAAAAGGATTAATTTATAAATTTGTTGGCATGAGAATTTTACATATAATAGATAGTTTATGTATTGGCGGTGCTGAAAAACTTGTACGTGATTCAGTTCCTTTATTAGTTAAAAAAGGGCATCAAGTAGATGTCGTTTTATTAAATGGTATAAAAACCCATTTATACAAAGAGCTAGAAAGCTTAAATTGTTGCAAGATTTACTCTTTAGGTAATTCCTATTACAATCCTTTATATATTTTTAAAATAATTAAATATTTTAGAGATTACGATATAATTCATGTACATCTTTTCCCTGCTCAATATTATACAGTAATAGCAAAAATATTGTCATTTTCTAAAATAAAATTGATTTTTACAGAACATAATACAGGAAATTCAAGAATGGATAATCCAAGATTTAGATCGTTAGAACGATTTATTTATAAAGGATTTAGTAAAATAGTATGTATTACGCAAGAAGTCAAAAATTCTTTAATAAACAAACTTAAACTTAATAAGGACAAGCTTTTTGTGATTAACAACGGAATTAATATTCAAGAAATTTCAAATGCTATTCCAGAAAATAGAATTAATTTTGGATATAGTGATTGTGAGAAATTACTCATAATGGTCGCAGGATTTAGGGAACAAAAAGATCAAGATACAGTTATAAAATCATTATCTATGTTACCTTCTAATTATAAATTGATATTAGTAGGCGATGGGATCAGAAGAGAAAATCTGCAATCACTTGTTCAAGAATTAAATTTGCAAAATAGAGTGAATTTTCTAGGAATAAGAACAGATGTTTATCGTTTAATAAAAATGTCAGATATTGCTATTTTAAGTTCACATTGGGAAGGGTTTGGTTTAGCTGCAGCAGAGGCAATGGCCTGTGGTAAACCAACAATTGCTTCAAATGTTGGAGGTTTAGCGCAAGTTGTTAATAATGGAGGTTTACTCTTTGAAAAAGGAAATAGTGTAGAATTAAGTGAGAAAATTCAATTATTGGTAAACGATCATGATTTTTATAAAAGAACAGCTATAAATGGTGTTCAAAAAGCTAATTTATATGATATCAATAAAATGGTTGACAAAATAATTGAATTATATAAGTCACTATAATGATAAAAATAATCCGAACTTCAACAATCCCAGAATCCTTAAACATCCTTTTAAAAGGACAGTTAATATACCTGTCTAATTATTTTCAGGTAATTGGTATTTCATCAAATGGCAAAAGTTTAACAGAAGTTAATGAAAGGGAAGGTATAAAAACCATAGGAGTGAATATGGAAAGAGGTATAAGTCCCTTAAAAGACATTATTTCATTAATCAAGCTATATATTCAATTTAAAAAAGAGAAACCAACCATTGTTCATTCGATTACACCAAAGGCAGGTTTGTTGACAATGCTAGCGGGAAAAATGGCTGGAGTTCCGATTCGTATGCATACTTTCACAGGACTAATATTCCCAACACGATCAGGATTTATGCAGAAATTATTAATAAAAATGGATCAATTACTTTGTTGGTCAGCAACCCAAATCTATCCAGAAGGTAATGGTGTTAAACAAGATCTTGTAAAATATAATATTACTAATAAGCCTTTAAAGGTATTGGTAAATGGTAATGTAAATGGAATTGATTTAAATTTTTTCTCAAAAAATAATTTTTCAGAAAATGATTTAAGTAAATTAAAAAATGATTTACAAATTTCAGATAACGATTTTGTTTTTGTATTCGTAGGTCGTTTAGTTGGTGATAAAGGTATCAATGAGTTAGTTGAAGCGTTTCAGAAACTAGAAATTAGTTCCGAACCCCAAATCTCCAGTCTCCAGTCTCCAATCTCTAATTCCCAATCCCGAATCCCTAAACTCTTATTAGTAGGTCCATTAGAAACGGAATTAGATCCTTTAAAGGAGAAAACATTGAAAGAAATTGAGAATAATAAGAATATTATTTCAGTTGGTTTTCAAAAAGATGTTCGTCCATATTTTGCTATTTCAAATGCATTAGTATTTCCAAGTTATCGCGAAGGTTTTCCAAATGTAGTGATGCAAGCAGGAGCAATGGAATTGCCAAGTATTGTAAGTGATATTAATGGTTGCAATGAAATCATTGTAGAAGGAGAAAATGGAACGATTATTCCTGTAAAAAATGCAGAAGCAATTACAGTAGCTATGCAAAAGTTAATGGAAGATAAAGATTGTTATCTAACTTTAAAGGCTAATGCCCGTTCAATGATACAATCACGTTATGAACAATCAGTAGTATGGAATGCATTACTTGAGGAGTATAACTCATTAATTAGCAAATTAGCAAATTAGCAAATTCATTAATTATCATTATGTACAAAAACTTTTTTAAAAGACTTTTCGATTTCATCATCGCTTTTGTTGGATTGCTTATATTATCACCAATTTTTATCGCTGTGATGATAGGCTTATACTTTGCGAACGATGGTAAGCCGTTCTTTTTCCAGGAACGACCAGGATTGAATGAGAAAATCTTTAAGATTATCAAGTTCAAAACGATGAATGATAAAAAAGATTCGAACGGTAACCTTCTTCCTGATGCGGATAGACTTACATCAATTGGTGCATTTGTCCGTAAAACATCATTAGACGAAATTCCACAATTAATTAATGTGTTGAAAGGTGATATGGCAATTATTGGTCCTAGACCTCTGTTACCACAATATTTACCTTTATATGATGAGGTACAAAAGCGCCGTCATGAGGTGCGTCCTGGTATTACAGGATGGGCTCAAGTAAATGGACGAAATGCAATTTCTTGGGCTAAGAAATTTGAATTGGATGTTTGGTATGTGGATAATCTTTCGCTTTCAACAGATATAAAAGTATTCTTAACTACTTTTAAAAAAGTGTTTAAGTCTGAGGGGATTTCTCAAGACGGTCAAGCAACTATGGAAATGTTTAACGGTAATAATTAAATTATGAGAATAGCAATTTTTTCAAGGGTACTCTTTCTAAGCGGAGTTACAACGCATATAATTGATTTAACAAAAGAATTAACAGTAAAAGGTAATAAAGTTTTTATTTTTACTAGTGGGGCAGAAAACATAAAAAGTGAAGCTAATCTTCAATTAATAGATAAGCTTAAATCTGTGGGAGGAATAATTATTAATATACCATTTCCAAAATCGTCAAATAGTAAAATAAAGTACATATTAAAGATGATAAAATCTTTACCTGTAATTAAAAAAGAGTTGGCAAGTAATGCAATTGATGTTATTCATGTTCATACACCAGCTTTATCTTTTATACCTAAGTTATTAAATAGAAAATTTGTAAAAACTATTCATGTCAAAGATTTATCACTTTCTTTTTTAAATATTAAAGCTACACATGAAATAACAATTAGTCGTGAAACATATAATGAATCACAACAAAAATTTAATTATAAAAAAGATGAACTAACTCTCATATTTAATGGTGTTGACATTAGATATTCCTTATTAACCGATGACGAAACAAAAAATGGTATTAAAACAAAATTTAACATATCCAAAAATAAAATAATAATTGGTATTGTTGGAAGTATTCAATACCGTAAAGGACACGATGTATTATTAAAAGCAATCAGTGAACTTCCAATAGATATAAAAAATAAAATAGAGTTAGTTATTTTAGGAGAGGGTAATAAAAAAGAGGAAAAATGGTTATTGAACTTAATAACTGAAAATTTTTTAGAAAACATTGTTATTAAGTTGCCATTTCAAGATCCTAAACCGTTTTATGATATTATAGATATATTTGTTTTACCTTCTAGGTTAGAAGGTTTTCCTTTAGTCGCTATTGAAGCATTTTTATCTGGTTGTTGTGTTGTAAGAAGTAATGTAGAAGGGGCATATGATCAAATTGATGATGGTAAAACTGGTTTTTTATTCCAGAATGAAAATGTAGATGAATTGAAAAATATTTTGGAAAAATTGACAATAGATGATAAATTAAGAATGGAAGTTACTAATAATGGTAGAGAATTTGCACTACAAAATTTCACATCTGACATAATGGCTGAGAAAACTATTGAAGTCTACCAAAAAGTAATTAATTAAAAATGAACAACAATATACTAATAACATCAGCAGGGCAACGGGTTTCTTTAGTGAAAGCCTTTCAAAAAGAAATCAAGAAGCTAAATGAAACCAACAAAGTTTATACAGTAGACTTAAACCCTATATTAGCTCCTGCTTGCCACGTGTCTGATGGGTATAGAATGGTGAAAAGGGTAACAGATCCAAATTATATTTCTGAACTTCTTCAGATTTGTAAAGAGTTAGAAATTAAAATAATCGTTCCTACAATTGATACAGAGTTACTGGTTTTAGCAGAAAATAAAGATTTGTTTTTAAAGGAAGGAATCACACCTGTTGTTTCAGCTTTAGACTTTGTGAAAGCATGTCGTGATAAACGGATTATTAATCAGTTTTTTGTCGAAAATAATATTGATATTCCACAAGATTTAGATAAAAACAACCTTACATTTCCTTTATTTATTAAACCGTATGATGGATCTTTAAGTAAAGATATTTTTTTGATTGAAAATGAGTCTCAATTAACTGATTATCATTTCGAAAATCCAAAATTGATGTTTATGGAATATATTGATCATGCAAAACATGACGAATATACCGTAGATACGTATTATGATAAGGATGGAGATTTAAAGTGTATCGTTCCTCGTAAACGAATTTTTGTTCGCGCGGGTGAAGTCAATAAAGGAGTGACACATAAAAATGAAATTGTTGCTTATGTTAAAGAAAGACTTTCTCATATAGAAGGTGCTGTAGGTTGTTTAACGATGCAGTTTTTCTTTAATCCAGATACAAAACGAATTATAGGAATAGAAATTAATCCACGCTTTGGAGGAGGATATCCCTTGAGTTATTTAGCAGGGGCTAATTATCCTAAATATTTGATTGAGGAATACATTTCAGGAAAAACGATTGATTATACTGAAAATTGGGAAAATAATTTATTGATGCTTCGTTACGATGATGAAGTTTTAGTTCGCAACTATGAAGGCTAAATATATCATTTTTGATCTTGATGATACATTGATGTATGAGATTGATTTTCTAAAATCAGCTTTTAAAGAAATAGCAGATTTTATAGATAAAAAGAATCAAGAAGAATTGTTCAAACTAATGTTGATTAAATATCACGAAGGAGAAAATGTATTTGATTTTTTGATAAATAATTACACTAATTTTTCAAAAGAACAGCTTTTACAAATGTATAGAAACCATTTTCCGAATATTTCTTTAAACGAAGGGACAGATGACCTTTTAAAAAAAATAAAATCCAAAGGATATAAATTAGGTTTGATTACAGATGGTCGTTCTGTAACACAAAGAAATAAATTGAAAGCCTTAAAAATTGAAGATTTATTTGACAAAATAATAGTTTCGGAAGAATTTGGATCAACAAAACCTGATGAACGTAATTTTAAAATATTCCTTGAAAATGATATTGAAGAATATTATTATATAGCAGATAATACTAAAAAAGATTTTGTAACTCCGAATAAATTGGGCTGGACAAGTATTTGTCTTTTAAATCAAGGAAACAATATACATACTCAAAATTTTGATTTGGAACAAAAATTTTTACCAAAAATTATAATAAATAGTTTAAGTGAATTATTAAAATTATAAAATAGATAAGGCTCCATTAGGAGCCTTTTTTATTTTGTATAATTGTGGGTACGTCATATCCTCGTAGACTAAATTAGTAAAAAACTAATATAGCTTTATGATGATTAAAAAGACAAAAGA
>NZ_JACAGG010000023.1:0-46791 GCF_030324375.1 Empedobacter sp. R132-2 | reverse complement strand
CTTTTGTCTTTTTAATCATCATAAAGCTATATTAGTTTTTTACTAATTTAGTCTACGAGGATATGACGTACCCACATATAGAAATGGGTTGACAATGGATAGACGCTACCCTGGTACACATTTATCAGGAAGTAATCCATTATACACTATTCTTGCTACAGCAAATGAAGTAATTGAATATATTCCTGAACAACAAATTATTGTTTCTAAAGGAGTTTTAGTTCAAAATCCATAGGATTGAGAAACATTTGTAAAACTAAAATCCGTTCGACTATCGAACGGATTTTTTTATATTTTGATTACTAACTTTCTATTTTTATTGTTTTCAACAATTCTGGTAAAACGGTATTCGTAAATTCTTCTTGGGCTTCGATTAACAAAGGTTTATAATCGTGATAACGATTAGAAAAATGACCTAAAATTAATTTCTTTACATTGGCTTGTTTCGCAATCATTCCAGCTTCTTTTGCAGTTGTATGCCCTGTGTAAACCGCTAAATCTTTCAATTCGTGTAAAAATGTTGATTCGTGATATAACAAATCGACATCTTTTATAATTGGAACAATATCTGGTTTATATTTTGTGTCCGAACAAAACGCGTAACTCAAGGACTTTTGAGCATCAAATGTTAAATAATCATTCGGAATTATTTTTCCAGATTCTAACGTAAAATCTTTTCCATTTTTCAAATTTTGATAATCGCAGATTTCAATTTCTGGAAATTCCTCGATCGTATCCATATTCAATTTTCGAGGTTTTGGCTTTTCTCGAAAAAGATAACCATTTGTATAAACTCGGTGATTTAGCGGAATAGAATAAACTTCAACTTTATCATCTTCAAAAACTAAAACAGATTCTTTTGTATGCAATTCGTTGAAAATAATCTCGAATGAGTTATTAGATTCTGTTAAACGTAATTGTGTTGTAATAAATTCCTCAATTCCTTTCGGACCATGGATATGCAAAGGCATATCGCGACCAAGCAATTGAAGTGTAGAAATTAATCCAATCAATCCAAAAACATGATCGCCGTGCAAATGCGATATAAAAATGTGATTTATTCGGTTGAATTTTGCCTTCGCTTTTCGCAATTGTACTTGTGTTCCTTCTCCGCAATCAATCAAAAAATAGCGTTCTGCGATGTTTAATAATTGAGCGGTCGGATGCGTAAAAGCTGTTGGTAATGCTGAATTAAATCCTAATATTGTTAGTTGTAAACTCAATTTACGTTTAGATTAGTTAAAAAATCGTTTAATTTTTCGACAGCTTTTCCTCGGTGGCTAATTGCATTTTTTTCTTCAGGAGACATTTGTGCAAAAGATTTTGAAAAACCATCAGGAATAAAAATCGGATCGTAGCCAAAACCATTGTCACCCATAATTTCAGTTGCAATAGTTCCATTCACTCGTCCTTCGAAAAAATATTCCTTTCCATCCAAAATTAAACAGAAAATAGAAATAAAATACGCTTTTCGATTTGTTTTTCCTTCCAATTCTTTCAACGCTTTTGCAATATTATCTTCGTCTTTTCCTGTGCCAGCATATCGAGCAGAATATACACCAGGTGCTCCATTTAACGCTTCTATCACTAATCCAGAATCATCTGCAAAGATATTTTTCCCAGTTTTATCGAAAATAGTTTTCGCTTTTAATTGCGCATTTTCTTCGAAAGTTGTACCAGTTTCTTCAATTTCATCAAAGAAATTAATATCAGTCAATGATTTCATCGATAGGTAAGAAGGTAACATTTTTGTAACTTCTTTTACTTTATTGTTGTTATGTGTGGCAAAAATTAATTCCATTTATATTGTTTTTTGTTCTGTTTTTTTGATTAATAAATAGACAGATAAAATTCCGATAAGTGTCATTCCTCCAATTAATAAATAATCTCTTTGCGCAAAAACTTCGCCTTCCATATCGCCCTGCATTAGCATTAACGAGTACGAAAGAGTGTTGTTTAGGAAATGTAATAACATAGGTAAAAACAACGATTTTGTGCGATAATAAACTATTCCAAAAATGATTCCTAAAAGTCCAGCGCCTATAAATTGCCAAGGATTCATATGTGCACATCCAAAAATAAATCCATTGATTAAGATTGCAGTTGTAGGATTTACATTGAAATTTAGCATTCCTTTCAAGATTATTCCTCTGAAAATAATTTCTTCGAAAATTGGAGCCAAAATACAAATCATAATAAATCCAGCGATTTTGTAATCTAACATCATTTCAAAAGAAGCTTGAAAGATTTTATAGATTTCTTCTAAAGGTCCAGTTGTTGGAATTAAACTTGTTGCAACCTCGGCTAAAGGCAAAAGAAATAACCAACAAGCTATTGATAATATGAGCTGAATTGGAGTAAAAGAATGTTTGATATCTTTTAAAATTGATGCAAATTTAGTTTGTGTCAACATCAATAAAATAACAATTGCGCAAACCGTTCCTGTTAAAAATCCTAACGGTAAAAGTAAGTGATTAAGCGGTTTGTAAAAAAGTGCTGGAGCAGAAACAAGTCCGCCAGCAAACTGCATTATAATCACTGCAATTGCGCTATACAAAAGAGCTTTTCCAATACCAAAACTTAGTTTATTTTCTTGCTTAGGAACAAATTCTTCAAATGGAGAGGTGTTATTCATGATGATAAGGTTTACCCTGCAATATACTAAATCCTCGGTAAATTTGCTCAGTCAAAAATAGACGAACCATTTGATGCGTAAATGTCATATTGGATAAAGACATTTTTTTATTTCCACGATTGTAAACAGATTCGTCAAAACCATAAGGACCACCAATCACAAAGACAAGATTTTTGACAGATTGATTCATGTAATTCTGAATATCATCTGCAAATTGCTTCGAAGTAGGTTGTTTTCCTTTTTCATCCAAAATAATAACAAAATCTGTATTGATGATTTTATTCAAAATTTGCTCAGCTTCTTTTTGTTTTTGTTGAATTTCGGACAAATTTTTACGATTTTTGATGTCAGGAATTTCAATTCTTTGATAATTAATGTGCGAAGGCAATCGATTTTCATACTTTTGTAATAGCATTTCGATGGCTTTTTCGTCTGTTTTACCGATACAAATGGTCGTAATATTCATTCAAAATTATTTATTGAGACAAAAATATGCGCATTCTACAAGATTTTAAAACATATACAGGAATAAATTATTTTCGAGATTGGTCGAAAACAAAATTGATGAACAAAAATACGGGCATCACGGTATATGATTTCTTGAAAGTTTTTTGGATTCGCGTCATGAAAGGTAATTTTCCGTTGCGTTCGGCGGCAGTTTCGTGGATTTTATTTTTTAGTATGTTTCCATTTTTGCTTTTTTTGTTTAGTATTTTACCGCATTTGGTTTATTACCAAGAAATAAAAAACTTGCTATTTACACAACTTCTTCCTCAACTTTTACCTAAACATGTGAGCAATGAAGTGATTTCGTATATTGATAAAACGACGGCTGTACAAGGAAAACGTAAAGTGAATTATTTCTTGATTTTGATTACAATTTTTATGTCATCCAACGGAATACAAGGGATTATAAATGGATTTAATGTTTCGTATCAAGATGTTTATGTAAAGCGAAAAAACTCAAAATCGAGAATGATTTCGATAATTTTAACCTTGTTTTTTACAGTTTTTATTGTGTTACAAGTGTTTTTATCTTATTCGACATCAATTATTTGGAAATACTTAACCAACGTTTCATTTTTAAGTAAACTTGGACAATTTTCGTATTTAATCAACTATTTTTCGGTATTTATTTTTTATTTTGTTTCGATGTGTATGTTGTATTATTTCGGACCAAATCACAAAAAATCGCGTAGTACAGTTATTCCAGGGGCATTGTTAACTTCTGTTTTGTTCTTGTTAACTGTGATTGGTTTTAATTCGTATTTAAGTTATTTTACAAATATTGATTTGTTTTATGGATCGCTTGGATTAGTGATGATTATGATGATTTTTGTTTACATCAATGTTATTTTGATGTTAGTTGGTTATGAATTGAATATGTCAATTAATTACACCAAAAATTACGAATACGTTAATCATATTGACAATAATCGATTCATTAATTTGGATAAATTTTAAGGTTCATTTAAAAGATGCCCGCAGGTTTTGCAATAAATAGCACCATCTAGGTGGTAATCATCGCCACAATTGCGACATCTTTGCGTGTTTGTAGGAATATCTTCCTTATGTTTAGCCGCTTTATTCATTTCCATAGTTACAATACTTGTGGGAACAGCAATTACACCATAACCTATAATCATTACAACAGAAGCTAAGAATTGTCCTAAACCAGTGACAGGTGAAATATCACCATAACCTACTGTTGTTAAAGTAACAATTGCCCAATAAATACTAATTGGTATACTTGTGAAACCAGATTCGGGATGATCGTGTTCAACCATATACATAATCGAGCCAATTACAACAACAATTAATACTACAAATGATAAGAAAACGATGATTTTATCTTTACTTTCTTTCAGTCCTAACACCAACACATTTTTCCCACGAGTAAATCGAGTAAGGTTAAAAATTCTGAAAATACGTAGTAATCTTAAAATACGAATACTTGCTAGGTACTTACTTGTAGGTAAAACTAAACCAAGATAAAATGGTAAAATAGACAATAAATCAATAACTCCATAAAAACTAAAAATATATCGCCAACGATTTTTAACGCAATAGATTCTTAATAAATATTCTATAGTAAACAAAAAGGTTAAAATCCATTCTAAAGATACTAAAACTGTATGGTGTCTTGCGTTAATTGCCGGAATAGACTCCAACATAACTAAGCCAACACTCAATAAAATTAAAAGTAATAAAGAGATGTCAAAAAGTTTTCCATAAGGTGTATCAGCTTCAAAAACTATATCGAATATTTTTTGTTTTAGCTTCTTTTCTTCATCAGCTCCCATTCTTTTTAGATAAGGAAATCTACCTTTAAACATTAGTTTATATTTTTGGAATGAGCTAAATTAGGAAAAAATTTTAGTATGAATATTCTATTGACTGGTGGAAGTGGATTAATTGGTTCAGAATTAACAAAGATTTTAATTAAAAATGGACATCAAGTTCGTATTTTGACAAGAGAAAAAGAGATTGAACATCCTTTTTATCATTGGGAGAAAGATACAATTGATGAAAAAGTTTTTGAAAATTTGGATGGAATTATTCATTTGGCTGGAAGCTTAATTGCGAAAAGATGGACAAATTCTTACAAAAAAGAAATTTTTTCGAGTAGAGTTGATACAGCGAATTTACTTTTTGAGTATGTCAAAAAATTGAATATTGATTTGAAATTTTTTATCTCCGCGTCTGGAACTGCTTATTATGGACAAATTACTTCGAACAAAATTTTCAAAGAATCTGATGAACCGAATATTGATTTTTTAGGTAAAGTTTGTGTCGCATGGGAAAATGCTGCTTATCAGTTCGAAAAAATAGGTGCAAGAGTGGTTTGTCTTAGAACTTCTTTTGTTTTGTCTAAAAACGGCGAAGGTTTCAAATTATTAAAAAAACCTATTCAACTTGGTGTAGGAGCAAATCTAGGTAACGGAAAACAATGGATGCCTTGGATACATATTACAGATTTGATACAAATGTATGCGGAAGCTGTAGATAATGATAAAATAAAAGGAAGTTATAACGCATCTTCACCGCAATATATAAATCATTCGGAATTCAATCATACGCTAGCGAGAAAAATGAATAAACCTTTTTTTATTCCTAATATTCCTGCTTTTGTTATGAAATTAGCATTAGGTGAGATGAGTAGTTTAGTCCTAAATGGATCTAGAATTGACGCAACTAAAATTCAAGAAACAGGTTTCAAATTTCAATATCCTACTTTAGAAAAAGCGTTAGAAGAATTGATAGAAAAGTAACGAAAATTTTATTTAGATTATTCTTTATGTATTGTTGTGTATTGTACTTTTGCAGGAATTACAAATTGAAATGAAATTAAAAATTACTTTACTCTTTTTATTTATTGCATTATATACAAATGCGCAATCGAAAGATTTAAAATTCGGAAAAATTTCGGAGCAAGAAATTAACTTAACTCAAGTTCCTTTCGAGAAAAATGCAGATGCTGTTATTCTTTCGGAAGAAGGAAAAATGGATTTAACTTCGTCTAATTATTATTTGACTGTAAAACGAAGAATCAAAATACTGACTGATAAAGGACTTGATGAAGCAAATATACAACTGAATTATTACAGCAAGAATAGAAATGAATCTATAAGCGGAATTAAGGGAGGTACAATTAATATTGTAAATGGAGTAGAGCAAATGACTCCGATTGATGAAAAAGAGATTTTTGATGTTTCTATAAATGAATTGTATGCTGCAAAACGTTTTACTTTTCCAAATGTAAAAGTTGGTTCTATTATCGAATATACTTATATCAAAAGTAGCGAACACAATTTTTCTATTGATGCGTGGAATTTTCAACATGATATACCAACGCTTTCGAGCAAGTTTCGATTAAATAATCAGGCTTATGGTACATATTCGATTATTACAATTGGTGATGGTTTGAATACAAAGTATAAAGGTAAATCTAGTTCAACGGAATGGTTATTACATAATATCCAAAGTTATAATCAATTAAAATACGTTTATAATCCTGAAGATCAAAGTGAACGAATTAAAATTCAGGCAGCTAATTATCATACAGATGGAGCAAAGAAAACTACGATGAGCGCGTAGATAGATTTGATTCAAGATATAAATGCACAATATGATTTGTATCGAAATCCTTCTGCAATCAGAGATGTTGCGCAAAATATTCCGAATGGAAAAGATGAGGTAGAAACTTTGAAAAATGTGATTGAATATATTGATTCAAATGTAAAATGGAATAGATTTTATGGAATTATTCCAACGCGTTCGAACAAAACTTTATTGAAAGAAAAGTCTGGTTCTACGGCAGATATGAATCTTTTATTGAATGAAATTTTAACAGCTAAAGGTTTCGAAACTTCGATGGTTATGTTTAGTAGTCGTCATCATGGACAAATTTTGTTTTCTTATCCAATTGTCAATCAATTCAATTCTGTTTTAACAGTTGTGAAATTAAATAATGGTGCTTCAAATATTATCTTAGATGCTTCAAAATTAAATAAAGAACAAATCGAATTTGGACCTTTAGATGTGTTTAATTATCATGGAATTGTCATCAAAAAAGGTGAAGCTTCGTTTGTAAAGTTGAATCAAAAATTGTCTTATTACGAATCATCATTAAAGTATGATTTTATGAGTAATGGAAATTTAATTCTTTATCGTAAAGACAAATTCAATGATTATTTTTATGATGATGCTGCAGACGAAGAAAATGTTTTGAATAGATATTTGACTGAATCTTTAGATGTGCGTTTAGACGAAGAAATTAATGATAAAACGGTTTTTGATACTGATTCTTACGTTAAAAATTATAAAGCAAAAGCTGTAATTCCGAATGCTCCATTTTATACATTTATAAATCCTTTGCGCGAATTTCTAAAACAATATACTTTTGAAGATAAAAATCGTCAGCGCAAAATAGAATTTAATTATCCTTATTTGTTTAATATTCAGGTGAAATCTAAAATTCCAGATGGTTACGAAGTGATAATTGATGAAAAATACAAAGCACATCACAAAACTGAGCTTGGTTTAGAGTATTATCAGGAAGCAAAAGTGAAAGATGGACAATTGATACTAGCAATTCAATTTTTATTGCCAGAAGGTGTTTATGAAGCGGATAAATACAATGAATTGAAACAATTTTTTGAGAAAATAAAAACAGAATCTCTGAAAGAAGTTTTAATGAAAAAGAAATAAATAAAATCCCGCACTGAATTTTTCAGTGCGGGATTTTATTTATTATTCAATCACCATCAAATTACAACCTCGCACATCCGAATGATCGAAACGTCCTAAGATTTCAAATTGATTGTGAGTTATTTTTTTACCTAAATCATCAGTTGCAATAAAACTAATCGAATTGTAATTTGCCAAATCAATCACATTCACGCCACCTGTTTTTCCCTCTTCAACATATTGGAAAGGATCTTCGGTTTCTCTGATCAAAATTCGCATCCAATTTGGCGATTTAAACGTCAAATCTCCTCGAGAATAACCTTGCGAAAGCAATTCCGTCATTCCATATTCCGAATGAATTTCATTTGTTCCGAAACCATTTTTCAAAATTGAATGCAATTCTTCGCGCGTAATTTCTTTCTTGCGACCTTTCATTCCGCCAGTTTCCATCACAATTGTGTGCTGCAAATTCATTTTATAATTTTCGACAAAATCTAATAAAGCAAATGAAACACCAATCAAAATTGCTTTCTTGCCCGTTTTTTCGTGCGCAATAAGATTTTCGTACAATTCATCGTGATTATACAAATAGAAACCACTTTTATCGCTACCAGATTTCTCAATCCAATACTCCACCATATCAATCAAAGACGAACCTGTACGCTCCAAATACGAAGGCAAAAGCGCGAAAATAGTATAATCGGGAAGTGGACCATAAAATTGTTCGAAACATTTTTCTAAACTGTAATGATACAATGCCAAATCCGTTACCAAATGTTTACTTGTCGCCATTCCAGTTGTTCCCGAACTTGTAAAAACCTTTTCCACTTCACGATTTCCCGAAATCAATTTAAATTTCTTAAAAAACTGAATCGGTAAAAAAGGAATTTCGTTGGTGTGTTTTACAGTAGAATAATCAACGTTCAAGAAATTTAAGAAGTTTTTGTACACCTCATTTTCTTGCGCTTGATAACGGAAAACTTCCAATGCAACGTTTTGGAAATCTTCTTCGGATTGAATAGAAAAAATTTGCTTTGAATCAAACATTTTGCAAAATTACAAAATAGAGTAGAAGTGAGCGAAGTAATTATATTATTTTATAAATAAAACCGTCAATTCGAGTGAAATTCGTTTAGAATTTTGTGTCGAGAATAAGGTTTTAGAAGATAAAATTCATCTTAATTCTCGATACAATTTTTAGAAATATATTTCTAAAAATCACTCGAATTGACGAATTTTAATTCAAGACAAGTTATTATTTAAAATATTCATCAAAATGATGTTTGAATAAAGTTGACATCGTTTCAGATTCTAAACCATATAAAGTAATTTCAAATTCAAATACGTCATCAGAAATTTCAATTCCAGAAATAGAACTTCCCCAACTTTTTAATTCTTCTTTAAAATCATTATAATAAATTCTAAGATTTGGAATAATCGCTGTGTCTATCAATCTTTCTTTTTCAGAATCATAATTTATATGGATGTTATTTGCTAAACAATAATTTTTGAATAATAAATAAGGAGATTCAATATCTATAAAATTTATTTTGCCATAAACAACTCCCATCGGAACATCTGCAAATTCAAATTCTGTAGTTCCAATAATTTGTTCTTCAAGCTTTATTGTAAATGTAGTAGCCATGCAATAAATTTCTTTAAACTTACAAAAATCTACTGATTTTTTAGCTTAACAATTGTTGCATTGGCTTTGTAAAGATGATCGCCAAGAATTTCGTAATTCTGAATTAGATCTTTGTAGAAAAGCGCACTTGTAGTCAAAAGTTTCTCTTTTTCGATCGTCTTCATTAAATTTGCTTCGGCTTCTTTGTAAATTGTATTAATCGTTTTTTCGATAAACTCCGCTTGTTTGATAGAAACTTCTTCTTGTGTTTCGTTCAAATTTTGATTTAGAATACGCGTTGTTTGATCCAAATTATTTTGAAATTCGACCAAATACGTTCTCATTTTTGGTGTAAAATAACTATTTGTCATTCTACGACGACGATGAATAGAAGAAATCTTAATCGCAATATCGCCCACACTTTCCAGATGATGACAAAGTGTAATTAGTTGATGAATCGCAATTGTATTTTCGTTTGGTAAATCTAAATCAGCAATTTCATTCAAAAATTCATTGACTTCTCTCTCCAATTGATCACCTTCTTTTTCCAGTTCCAAAATTCGTTCACGAAAAACCAAAATCTTTTCTTCATCACTTTCAGTAATCATTCGCCCAAGCGTATAAATCGTTTGTTTCGTTGTAGAAGCGAGTTTCAGAAGTTTTTTGTTGGCTTCATTTTTATATAGGTCAGAATTTGTTCCGAATGGAATTGCATAAAATTCTAATTTATTGTCTGCTGATTTTACAGAGAAATATTTTTTCTGACAATAGAAAGCTATTTTATTGATAAAAGGCGTAAACAAAATGACCCCGACGAAATTACTAATAGTATCAAAAGTAATCAGTTGAACAGCGATATTTGATGAAATTGTTGTTCCAATAAATTTTAAAACAAAATTTGCAATCAACATAAAAATCAACGCAATTACAATATTGAAAAATGTATGAAATGCTGCGACAACTTTCGTGTATTTATCTCCAATTGCGGCAACTAAATGCGCTGTAAAAGTTGTTCCTATATTTGCTCCCAAAACAATCATTGCAGCTAATTCGATAGGTAAACCTTTGCTCGCTAATAAAATTGCAATCGTAATTGATGCTGATGAAAAGTGGACTAAAACCGTTAGTAATATTCCAAATAGAATAAATAACAAATTAGTCAAAAAACCATAATGCGATAATTGCTGAAAGAATTCTTGTAACTTCTGATGACTTTCGATAGAAGGTAAAAAAGTTTTCAGGAAATAAAGCGAAAGAAAAAGTAAGGAAAGCGAAAATAAAATTCCACCTACTTTTCTTTGGTTACGTTTTTTCGATAAATAAAATGGAAAAGCCACCAGTATAAGAGGCAATGCAATTTGTACCAAATCGAATTTCATTCCGAAATAGACCAACCACAATGTAAGCGTAGTTCCGATATTTGCGCCTAATATTAAGCCAAATGCTTTTCGCAAATTAATCAATCCAGCATTTACAAATCCCAATATAAACACACTTGCAGCCGAGGAAGATTGTATGGCTGTTGTAAAAAAAGTACCTGTAACAATTGTCGATAAATTGTTTTTGGTTAATTTGTTTAGAGTACGTTTAAAATTCGATCCAGATAACGCTTGTAAATTTTCGCTTAATAGTTTTATCGCAAAAATGAACAAAGCAATTGCTCCGAAAAGTTGCAAAATTTGTATGATAAGATGCATTAATGATTAATTGACTACAAAAATAGGGACTCTAATGTAAATAGAATATTATCTTTTTTACTTTTATTGAAAAAAAGTTTAATTTTTTTTTGAATTCTAAAATTCTGATTTTCAAAATTGAAGTAAATTTTTAGAAAAAACTTCTACTTTTTTTTGAAAAAACATTTGCGAGTTTCGAAAAACTGCCCTAATATTGCACCACGAAAAAGGAACAACACTTCTTTCGAGAAATGAATCTCCTGTTTTCAATTTGAAATATTCAAATAATAATATTTTTGCCGATGTAGCTCAGCTGGCTAGAGCAGCTGATTTGTAATCAGCAGGTCGTGGGTTCGAGTCCCTCTATCGGCTCAACAAAAATATAGGTCGGGGAGATACTCAAGCGGCCAACGAGGACGGACTGTAAATCCGTTGGGTAACCTTCGCAGGTTCGAATCCTGCTCTCCCCACTAAAAAGCCGATGTAGCTCAGCTGGCTAGAGCAGCTGATTTGTAATCAGCAGGTCGTGGGTTCGAGTCCCTCTATCGGCTCCAAAAAAGTTTATATTTTACTTTTAAAACAAAAATAAAAAATCGCCGATGTAGCTCAGCTGGCTAGAGCAGCTGATTTGTAATCAGCAGGTCGTGGGTTCGAGTCCCTCTATCGGCTCTTCTTTTTTGAAGAATACTTTATTATTAGGCGGGGAGATACTCAAGCGGCCAACGAGGACGGACTGTAAATCCGTTGGGTAACCTTCGCAGGTTCGAATCCTGCTCTCCCCACAATCCATTTTAAATATTTGGAAAGCAAATCATCAAATCTTTTGATGATTTTTTTTATTAATGTGTGCATCATAAAAAAGCCCTTTTTAAAGGACTTTTTACTTGATGATGTTCTTAATAATCTCTATTGAATATACATTCGAAATTTTTTCTATAAAACTATTAAAATCTAATGTAGAATGATCGTCGGCATCGTCTGATATTGTTCTGATGATGATAAAAGGAATATCAAATTCATAACAAACTTGTGCTACAGCAGCGCCTTCCATTTCGACACAAAGCATTTCGGGTAAGTTTTGTTGTAATTTTTCTTTCTGAGAATTTGTCGAGAAAAATAAATCTCCAGAACCAATTAAGCCAACATGTAGTTGAGGTTGATGAATATTAAATTTATCCAAATCTTTTTCAGAAATCACATTATGCAAATGTTGTTCTTCTAAAATTTCTAAAATAGCTGTTGTCGCAACTTCTAATTGAGAAGAATCAGCCTCAAAATAAGCCTTTCCTAACATTGGGATTTCATATGCAGGAAAAAGAGGTTGTGCATTCATATCATGTTGAATCAAACTTTGTCCTAACACAATATCTCCAATTTTTACATCAGCATGAATTCCACCTGCAACACCTGTAAAAATCAATTCAGAAACTTTGAATTCAAGGATTAAAGTTGTAACTGTAGCAGAGGCAGCAACTTTACCAACACGAGAATAAACGACCACAACTTTTTGATTGTTTAATTCTCCAGTAAAATAACTTCTTCGACCAATTTTATGTTCTTGCTTGTTTGTTAATAAATTGACTACACCGTTTATTTCTTGCGGTATAGCGCCCATTATTCCTATTATTCTTTCGCTCATCTTTTCAATTTGAAAGCGAAGTTACCAATTTATTTTCTGTATTTGTAAACCGAACAATAAATCTCATAAATTAAGATAAATGGCAAACAAATGATAATCAAACATGTATTTAGAAGATTTTTTATCATGTTACAAAAGTAGAGTTTTTTCAGAATATGTTAAAAATCAATTGTGAATTAGTCTTGGCTTGTTGTACTTTTGTAGCATAAAAGTTTGAAATGAAAAAATTATCTACAGCGATTATATGCTGTGCATCAGTAATGCTGATGAATTGTACGAATAAAACAGAAGAAAAACCAGTTGAACAACCTGCTAAAACTGCTGTTACAGTGGAAGAACCAACGGAAATTGTAGAAGGTGTAATTAGAAAATCTGGAGTTGAGTGGACCGCTTATAAAACGACAGAAAAAGTGGCTGTTTCAGGACGTTTTGATGTTGTTTTGGTGAAAGACGCAAAAGAAGATGGAAAAACGCCTCAAGAAGTTTTAGAAGGTGCAAATATTATTGCGACAGTTGCGACATTAAATTCTGATCAAATTGATCGTGACCAAAAATTGAAAGATATTTTGTTCGGAAATATGATTAATACAAGCGAAATCAAAGGTCAATTACATTTCAGAGATGGTAAAACTTTTTTGAATTTAACATTGAATAATGCTTCTAAAGAATACGAAGTAAAATCGAAGTTTGAGAACAATGTTTTCACAATTGAAACAGATGTTGATTTGATGGATTTTAATACAGGAAAAGCCATGGAAGCTCTTAATCAGGCTTGTTTCGAATTACACAAAGGTGCAGATGGCGTTTCTAAAACATGGAGCGAAGTACACATCAAAGGTCAAGTAGAATTTAGCGATAGTTTCGGTAAATAATTCAAAAAATAAATAATTAATTTTAAGGCTACAATTTTTTGTAGTCTTAATTTTTATAAACAAATCAGTAAAAAATGAATTGGGTAATTTTACTAATCGCAGGATTGTGCGAAGTCGGTTTCGCATCATGTCTTGGAAAAGCAAAAGAAGCAACCGGAAATGAAACGTATTTATGGTATGGTGGTTTTTTATTTTTCTTAACGGTGAGCATGGTTTTGTTGGTAAAAGCAACGCAAACATTACCAATCGGAACGGCTTATGCTGTTTGGACGGGAATTGGAGCGGTCGGAACAGTTTTGGTCGGAATTTTTATTTTTAAAGAACCAGCAAGTTTTTGGCGTGTTTTCTTTTTAACGACTTTAATCTGCTCAATTATTGGATTAAAATTTGTGTCAAATTAACTGAAAATTGTGTTGATTTATGGAGAGTTTTAATGTTTTTGATCAAGAGGAATTTATTCAGCAAACTGTCGAGAATAAACGTTTGAAAAAAGATTTGATTCAAACGATTTTTATTCAACATGGTTATTTAATTATTTTTCAAAATGATCAAAAAATTAAACTTAAACAACACGATGTTTTCTTCCCAGAACCTAATAAATCTTATCAAATAATTTCAAAATCATCTGATTTAGAATTATTGAGTTTAGTCTTAACCAAAAAGATTTTAGATACGTCGATTATCGATTTGAGTGGTTATGAATATAACCAATTTTTTGGTGAAAGTAGAGTCAATAATTATCATTTCAATGAAATAGAATTTTCTGCTTTAATAGAACTTTTATTGCAGTTAAAGTTGCGTTTGCAAGAGAAATCGACCAAATTCGTGCGTTATTTACAATTCAATTTATTTTATGCGATTGTTTACACAACGTTTAGCGAACTTTCAAAACAACAAACAATTACTGTAAGAAAAGGAACGCGAAAAGATGATGTTGTAAAGCGTTTTTTGAATGACTTAAATAAGGGTTATACAGAAAATAGAGATGCAAAATATTATGCAGATAAACTGAATATTACAGTTAGATATTTAACTGAATGTTGCAAATCAATAACTGGTAGAACGACAAAAGAATTAATCAGTTCTGTTGTGATTCGCGAATCGAAAGTATTGTTGAGTGAAACAACTAAAACAATCTCAGAAATTTCGAATGAGTTAAACTTTTCTGACCAATATTCATTCGGAAATTTTTTCAAAAAACATTTAAAAATTAGTCCAACTCAATTTAGAAAAAATTTACAATAACTTCCGTTTTGGACATCTTTAGGCTACTTTTTAAACTTTTTTTTAATCTTGATTTTTATCATCTTTGTTACTATCAAAATGGTCACTATAATTTTATAGTAAAAACAGAGTTGTTTTTTGATGGGGAAAACTAACAAAAGTGAGTAGAGTATTACTAAAAGTTTATATCACCTCTGTTTTTTTCTAAAATAATGTTTTTAAAATTAATAGTTCCGAAAAAGTTTAAAATAGTTCTAAGTTTACTGATATTTGAAAAGAAGTAATCCAAAACCCAAAATGATTATTTTGACCATTTGACAAAAAATAAAAAGAGAACCTAAAAAATTAAGTTCTCTTTTTCTATATTTTATAGATATTTAAGTGGAAATCACCTTTCAAAAAAAGGTGATTTTTTATGCTTTAAATAATTCATTCAAGTTTACTCCACCAAAGTTTCCTGAACTCATCATCAAAAATACTTTATCTTTTTTATCTAAACTTTCGATATAATCTTGCAATTGTTCACCATTTGTAAATACCAAAATAGAATCATCTCCAAAGGCTTTTTTGATATCTTCTGGAGAAATCATTTCCATACGTTTTATTTCTAATGCTTCTGGGCTATACATTACAATTTTGATATCAGTTTTGTCTAAAGCACCTTTGTATTGCACCAAAAACTCAGGATTCAAAGACGAATAGGTGTGGATTTCTAAACATCCTACAACTGTTTTATCTGTATATTGTTCTTTTACTGCATTCGTAACTGAAGTTACTTTACTTGGCGCATGGGCAAAATCTTTATACGCAACAAAATCAGAAGTACGATTAATTAATTCCAAACGTTTAGATGCTCCTTTGAATGATTGAATTGCTTCGTTGAAATCATCATCCATTACACCTAATTGTTTACAAATTGCACGAGCACCTTCTAAATTCATCAAGTTATGATTACCAAAGACTTCTAAGGGAATTGGTCCATCTTCTGTTTCGATAAAAGTGATTCCATTTTCGATAAAATGTTCTGGTAAATGATAAGGGAATTTCTTGATTGCTTTCTCCGTTTCTTCTACCACTTTAACAACTTCTTCGTCTGTTTCGTTGTAAATTAAAGCACCTCCATTCACGATAGATTCTACGAATTTTGAGAATTGAGAAGTGTAATCTGCAAACGTTGGAAAAACATTGATATGATCCCAAGCAATACCTGAAATCAACGCAATATTTGGTTGATACAACAAGAATTTTGAACGACGATCTAAGGCAGATGATAAATATTCATCACCTTCCATAATCATAAATTCGTTGTCTTCTGTCAATTTTACCATCACATCAAAACCATCCAATTGCGCACCAACCATATAATCAACATCGATATTATGATAATGCAAAACGTGAAGAATCATTGATGTAATTGTCGTTTTTCCATGCGAACCACCAATTACAACACGCGTTTTATCTTTTGATTGTTCGTACAAATATTCTGGATATGAATAGATTTTTAAACCTAATTCTTGAGCACGTAACATTTCAGGATTATCAGCGTGAGCATGCATTCCCAAAATCACAGCATCTAAATCTGTTGTAATTTTTTCTGGAAACCAACCCATTTCTTCTGGTAAAATTCTACGTTGGTCCAAACGTGTTTTCGAAGGTTCGAAAATTGCGTCGTCAGAACCTGTTACTTGATATCCTTTTTCGTGCAAAGCAATCGCCAAATTGTGCATTGCACTTCCACCAATTGCAATAAAATGAACTTTTTTCATTTTGTATGTTGTATTCTTTTAGTCTTTTTTATTTTCTTCGTCGTAGCCCATTTCTTCGAAATCATCAAACTCTTCGTCGTCTTCATTCAAATAATCATCCAATGATTTTTCACTATTTTCAGCAAGAATTTCGTCCATTGGTCGAACTTTATTAAATTCTGGTGCTTGCTCAATTGCATTCATAATTTTTTTCATGATTGCATCACTCGAATCATTTTCATAATCGATTTCCAAAGGCTCTTTGAATGTCATTGTCGCATTAATTCCACGTTTTTTAATACGCAAACCTTTTTTATCAAAAGCTCTACGAAAACCATCAATTACAACTGGAATTACAATTGGTTTATTTTTCTTGATTAAATGTGCAGTTCCACGACGACCAGGTGCAAACGCAGTTGTAGTCCCTTGCGGAAATGTTACTACCCAACCACTTTGCAACGCAATATCAATATTGTTAATTTCGCTTAAATCTACTTTTCTATTTACATTTTCTCCTTTTGCACGCCACGTTCTTTTTACGGTAACCGCTCCTGTGTAGGCGAATAATTTCGTCAAAAGATTATCTTTCATTGTTTCTTCAGCGGCAACGTAATAAAAGTCAATCTTAGGATTAAGTAAATAAATTGGATTTTTGATGGTATCAATAAAACCATTTTTTACACTACAAAATACATGATACATCGCGAAAACATCAGCAAAATAAGTTTGATGATTCGAAACGAATAATACATTTTGAGCTGGCAAATGAACCAAGTTTTTTGTACCGCTAACTTTTAATTTATTAAAACCATTGTAACGGTTATAAGTAAATGATCCTAATAAGAAAATTAACGTCCTTTTTAGGAAATATAAATGTCCAAATGAATCGCGAAATGCGTTCTTTTTCTTTGCTTTTTGAGACACGAGTTCTTAATTGTTTAAGTTACAAATTTAATACGATTTTTAGATAATCTTTAAATTCTTCTAAAATCATTGCCGTTGCGCCCCAAAGAAATTCATCATCACCAATGTTATAACCAGGAATTTCGACAACTTGACCAGAAAATTCTCTCTCAAAAACTTCGTAATCAGCATTCAAAAAAGCTTCCAAATTTAATGGAACAACGTATTGTACTTCGCGCTCATCTGGATTGAAATGTGGTTCTCCATGATAAATTCCGATGTAAGGATAAACCAAGAAATTACTTGGCGGAATATACATTTCGCTCAATTGTCTTACAATCTCAATGTTTTCGTACTCTACACCAAGTTCTTCCATAGTTTCGCGAATAGCAGTTTCGTCAAAACTAATATCTTGTTCTTCAAATTGTCCACCTGGCAAAGAAAACTGATGCGAATGCGCTCCTTCGTAAGAAACACGCATGGTTACTGGGAATTCAACTTCTCCATCTTCGTTTTGATACAATAAAATCATCACAGACGCACTTCTAGGATTGGTACGTTTTACATATTCTAAATCAAATTTTTGACGATATGGAGGTGAAAGCTTTTGGTGTGATTCCCAACTTGGCAATTCTTCAACACTTTCAGCTAATAAATATTTTAATTCTTCTAAATCTAAATACAAAATGGATTGATTTTTAGGGTAATAAAAAAGAGTGAAATTTTTCCTCACTCTTTTTCAAAGATAATTATTTTCGTTGAAGAAAATTCAACCTTTTCGGTAAGGTTTATTAATTATTTAACTTTTAAGATTTAGCTTAAATATTTCCCATTGTTTGAATGAAAAATTGAATATTTTTGAAATTTAACATTATAAGTTTTAACTTCGTTAGGTCTAAAAATTATAAAAATGTTTAATAAAAAACTTTTTTACGGAATGATGGTTGGATCGTCAATCCTAACCACTTCTTGTAGCGAAAAGTCAACAAATAGTATGTGGAACGATAAAAATCCTTTTTTTGAAGTGAGCACTTTGCCTTATCAAACTGCTGATTTTTCGAAAATTAAAAACGAAGATTTCAAACCTGCTTTGTTGCAAGGAATGACTGAACAATTAGTCGAAATCAATAAAATTGCGAATAATTCTGAAGCACCAACTTTCGAAAATACATTAGTTGAGATGGAAAAATCGGGTCAATTATTAACACGAGTTAATCATGTTTTTGGATTATTGACTGGAGCAAATACAAACGAAACGTTGCAAGCAGTTGAGGAGGAAATGTCGCCTAAATTTGCGGCTCATAGCGATGCCATTTATTTGAATGATAAATTATTTCAACGTGTAAAAACTTTACATGACAATAAAAAATCATTGAATTTAGATAAAGAGTCATCTCGTTTGTTAGATGTATATTATCAACGATTTGAATTGGCTGGCGCAAATTTATCTGCTGCACAAAAAGATGAATTGAAAAAATTGAATGGAGAAATCGCTTCTTTAGAAACTAAATTCTCCAATCAATTATTAAAAGGAACAAAATCTGGTGGCGTTACTTTTACGAAAGAAGAATTAGCTGGTTTGAGTGATGCTGATTTAGAGGCTTTCAAACAAGCTGATGGTACATATTTAATCAGTTTATTGAATACAACGCAACAACCTGAATTACAAAATATGACCAATGCAGTTTCAAGAAAAAAATTATTTGATGCAGCTTGGATTAGAACAGAGAAAAAAGACGAAAATGATACACGTTATACAATTTTAACTTTGGTTAAAAAACGTGCGGAGAAAGCTAAATTATTAGGTTTTGCAAATTATGCAGAATGGAATTTGCAAGATCAAATGGCGCAAAATCCTACAGCAGCAAAAGGAATTTTAAATCAAATGATTCCGGCAGCAACTGCAATGGCACAAAAAGATGCAAAAGAATTTGAAGCCTTAGCGAAGAAAGAAAATCCAGCAAATACATTAACAGCTGCGGATTGGAACTATTATGCGGAGAAAGTTCGTAAAGAGAAATATGATATCGACGAAAATGAAATGAAACCTTATTTCGTTTTAGATTCAGTTGTAGAGAATGGAATTTTCTTTATGGCGAAAGAATTGTACGGAATTTCATTCAAAAAACGTACAGATATACCAACTTGGCATGAAGATGTAAAAGTGTACGAATTGTTTAATGAAGATGGTTCGCAATTGGGATTATTTTATACAGATTATTTCAAAAGAGATTCTAAACAAGGGGGAGCTTGGATGAGTAATATCGTGGAGCAATCGCACTTATTTGGCACAAAACCTGTTATTTATAATGTCGGAAACTACACAAAACCTGCAAATGGTCAACCTGCATTGATTTCGTATGATGATGTGGTAACAACTTTCCACGAATTTGGACATGCATTGCACGGTTTCTTTGCGAATCAAAAATATCCAACTTTATCTGGAACAAATGTTTCAAGAGATTTTGTAGAGTTTCCATCTCAATTTCACGAGCATTATGTAACGGAGCCATCTATCCTAAAAAATTATGCAAAGCATTATCAAACAGGAGCTGCGATTCCTGATGTGTTGGTAGAAAAAATGAAAAAAGCATCTAACTTTAACAAAGGTTATACGTTAACAGAATTACTTTCTGCTGCGGCTTTAGATTTATCTTGGCACACTGTTTCTGTCGATAAAACAATCACAAGCGTAGACGATTTTGAGAAACAAGCCTTAATTGATAATAAAACAAATTTACCACAAGTTCCGCCTCGTTACCGTTCTTCTTATTTTAGCCATATTTTTGGTGGAGGATATGCAGCGGGATATTTTGCATATATCTGGGCAGAAATGTTAGACCATGATGCCTACGAATGGACAATAGAAAATGGAGGAATGTCACGTAAAAATGGTCAAATTTTGAGAGATAAAGTATTTTCTCAAGGGAATTCGGATGATTTGAATGTGATTTACAAAAATTTTAGAGGTAAAAATCCTTCAATTGAACCAATGTTGAAATACCACGGATTGAAATAATTATTCTAAAATATTAACAACTTAAAAATCCAAGACATAGTTCTTGGATTTTTTTCGTTTTATGAATAAATTTGCAACTATTAAAACAAGTATAAATGGGAAGAGCATTTGAATTTAGAAAAGGACGTAAATTAAAACGTTGGGCAGCAATGTCTAAAGCGTTTACTAAAATTGGGAAGGATATCGTAATGGCAGTAAAAGCAGGAGGACCTGATCCGCATTCAAATTCTCATCTTCGCGCGGTAATTCAGAATGCGAAGGCTGTAAATATGCCTAAAGATAATATCGAACGCGCAATCAAAAAAGCATCTGATAAAAATACAGAAAACTATAAGGAAGTTATTTTTGAAGGTTATGGACCTCACGGAATTGCCGTTTTAGTTGAAACTTCTACAAATAACAACAATCGTACAGTAGCTAACGTTCGTTCTTATTTCAGTAAATGTAATGGACAATTAGGAACGCAAGGTTCTGTTGAATTTATGTTTGATCATATCTGTAATTTCAAGATTCAAAAACCTGAAAATCTAGATTTAGAGGAATTAGAATTTGAAATGATTGACTTTGGAGTAGAGGAGATTTTTGAGGATGAAGATGGAATTGTATTAATTGCACCTTTTGAGAATTACGGAACAATCTTCAAATCTTTGGAAGAAAGTGGATATGAAATTATTTCATCAGAATTTGAAAGAATTCCACAAACAACAAAAGAATTAACAGAAGAACAAAAAGCTGACATCGAAAAATTGTTAGAGAAATTTGATGAAGATGAGGACGTAAATAACGTTTATCATACGATGAAAGAAGACGAAGAAGAGGAAGAATAATCTTTTTTGAAAAGAATAATATGAAAACCGTTTAATTTATTTTAAACGGTTTTTTTTATCTTTAACTATAATTGAATTTTTGAGAATGATAAAAATTTTTACTTTACTTGGTTTGATATTGCAATTTCTTGCATTTTGGATGGCTGCGCCAGAAATTCTTGGAGCTGATTGGTTAAGTAAAACCGAAGAAATGATTCGGAAAGCAATTAATCAGTTGCCACAATTAATATTAGCTGTATTAGGAATGGCGATGGGAGTGATGTTTTATCATTCGATGAGTTCTTTTTTTGTATTTGTCGTTGTTATAATGATTATAATTTTATTATTGATTTTCTATAAAAAAGTAGAAAAGCTTTTGGACGAAAAAATCTCGAAACCATTGGTCAATAAATTAATCTTGAATGAAACTTTTCGTTTTACTTTATTGAAGTTTGCCGCTTTGTTTTTTACGCTTGGTTTCCTTATTCAGATAGCTTTGGTCGTTATTGTATAATTTTTTTTAAAATATTTATTTGATACTGAATAAACTATGTTTTTGTATTAAAAAAACTTTAAATTAAGGTTTGCAAATTCGAAAAAGCGTTCTATATTTGCACTCGCAATACCGCAGTAGACTGCGTTATTGGAGAGTTGGCAGAGTGGTCGAATGCGGCAGTCTTGAAAACTGTTGAGGGTCACACCTCCGGGGGTTCGAATCCCTCACTCTCCGCTGAAAGCTTGAACATTTGTTCAAGCTTTTTTTTGTTTTATAAAATTTTAATCAAAATAAAAGGCCAGATTAATCTGACCTTATAATAGAAGTATTTATTTTTCTAAATCTTTATATACTTTTCGAATAATTCCGTCCGAAAGTCCAATTTTCGGAACATGAATTTTCTTTGCATGCGACCATTTTAGTACATTACTATAAATTTCTAATGCATAAACCACTACATCAGCACGGTCGGGTTTCATATTGAAATTCTGCATACGTTCTTCAGCAGTCATCGTTTGTAAAATTTGATAATGTTTTTTGACATAAACACTACTCAAAGGCATTCCCAGTTTTACGCCTGAATATTTGTATACATGGTTAATATTTCCACCAGAACCAATTAATTCGACTTCATCATCACCAATGTTTTCGTGAATCCATTGTTTCATTTCGTTAAAAGTATTTGGTGAAACTTTATTTTCCAACAAACGTACAGTTCCTACTTCAAAAGATTTTGACGTAAAAACCTTATTATCTTTTAATAATGTTAATTCGGTACTACCACCACCAACATCTACATACAAATAGATTTTTTCGTCTTGTATAAAATCACCTAATTCTGTATTAAAAAGTAATTCAGCTTCGGTTTTTCCATCTATAATCTCGATGTTAATTCCAGATTTTTTAATCACCTTTTTTACAACATCTTTTCCATTTTTGGCTTCGCGCATGGCAGAAGTTGCATAAGCTTTATAGATTTCAATATCATAAACCTTCATCATCAATGCATAAGACAACATAGCATCGCAGATACGATCTATATTTGTTTCGGAAATTTGTCCATCAATAAAAACATCGTGTCCCAAACGAATAGGCATTCTCACAATACTGGTTTTATTAAAAATTGGCGCACGACCTTCTTCTTCGTAAACATAATTAATCAACAATCGCATGGCGTTAGATCCAATATCTATTGCTCCTAATTTTCTAATCTTCATTTTCTTGTTCGTTTAATTTTTTAAAATATTCATAGGTCATAAACTGAGAGCGGTTTGGTTTTTTATTGTTTCGTTTGTATTCTAAAGAAGATTCAGCCATTATTTGGCGACCTTTTACGTTATCTTCAAAACTCAAATTAAACGTATCCATAACTATTTTTTTGAATTTATGATCGTAAATCGGACACGCTACTTCCACACGATTATCCAAATTACGTTCCATCATATCTGCAGAGGAAATATAAACTTTGTCATCGCCTGCATTCTTAAACCAATACACACGCGGATGTTCCAAAAATTTATCAATAACGCTGACACATTCAATATTTTCGGAAAGATTTTTAACTCCAGGAATCAAACAATTAATTCCACGCACAACCAAACGGACTTTTACTCCTTTTTGAGAAGCTTTATACAATAAATCAATGATTTGTTTATCGCTTAAACTGTTTAGTTTCATGTTGATTTCCGCAGGTAAACCAGCTTGATGATTTTTGATTTCTCGTTTAATCATCTTGACAATTTTTTTACGTGTTCCATAAGGTGAAACCAATAAATGATTGTACGTTAAGTTCAAATAATTAGCTCCGAAAAATTTAAAAATCTGTTCAACATCCTTTGTTATTCCCGGATTGGTTGTGAAATACGTATAATCTGTATAAATTTTTGCTGTTCCTGCATGAAAATTTCCTGTGCTAATAAACACATATTTCTGCGCCAACATTCCTTCTGGTTTACGTTCGATATAACCAATTTTCGAATGTACTTTCAGTCCCGGAACCCCAAAAATAACATTCACACCAGCTTCTTGCAATTTTTTCGACCACATCGCATTATTCGATTCATCAAATCGCGCACGAAGTTCCAAAACAGCTGTTACTTCTTTTCCATTCATCGCTGCGTTTATCAACGAATGCATCACTTGCGAATCCTTTGCAACACGATAAATTGTAATTTTTATTTTGGTTACTTTAGGGTCAATTGCAGCTTCTCGAAGAAATTTTAACAACAAAGAATAATCGTGATAAGGCGCCATCATCATTTCCTCATTTTCCGTAAAAGCCTGAAAATAACTGTTATATTCAAAAGGTTTTTTCTGAATAATTGGTTTTATTTTTTCGTACGTTAAATTTGGAATGTCAAAGCTTGGAAAGCTCATCAAATCTCGTTTGTTGTGATATTTTCCACCCGGATTGATACTATCATATTCATCTAATCGTAATTTTTTCAAGAAAAATTTCAACGTATCTGGTGCAATTTCAGCATCATAAACCAATCGGACAGGAACACCTTTTTTACGATTTTCTAAACTATTGATGACTTTTTCTAATAAACTATGTTCTAAATCGTTATCAAAATCAAGTTCGCTATCTCGTGTAATTTTGATGGAATGTGCTTCAATTGTTTCGAAATCAAACATTTTGAAAATATCTTTCAAATGAAAACGAATAATGTCTTCCAAATACATGACATACGTATTTTGATCATACTTTGGAAGCACAATAAAACGCGAAAATAAATGCGTTGGAACAATCAAAAGTGCATATTGAACTTTGTCTTTTAATTGCATTTTCACCGCTAAATAGAACGATCCATCGCGTAAAGGCGGTGCTTTTTTAATATCATCTAAAATAAAAACTCCAACCGTATGAATAAATTCGTTGTAAAAATATTCGGAAATAAATTCTAAATAATTCTCAGGAATCGATGTATCATCTATCACAAAAATATTGTGATTCTCTAATTCTTTGAATAATTGATTATGCAAATCATCGTACTGGACTCGCTGCTGACGCACAATTTCATTGATTTCATCGATCAATTCTTCGTCCGTTTGATCTGGTACAATATTTTGATAAACAATTTCTACATCTTTGAACTGTATCGAGCGCAAAATTGTAGAATATCGAACCGAATAAAATTCATCTAAATTGTTCGAATAAATTCCTAAAAAACGAATTCGTTCTAACAACGGAACTGTTTCGTCAGAAGCCTCTTGCAACACGCGCGCATTGAAAGAAAGCCAACTGATTTCGCGGTTTATATATTTTTTCATTTAATTTCTTTAGGTAAAATTATTTTTATAGTTTTTCCTTTTTGAATCGATTTCCAATTATCAGAATCAAACTGTATCCAGACAAATCCAGAAGTCGAAAGATTGTAAATCATTTCATTTCCTAACTGATTGGTAATATCTGTAAACGCAGGATTATGTCCAAAAATAAGAACATTTTGCAATTCATTATCCAAATTTCTAATCCATTTGTCTAATAAATAATGCGAAAAAGTATACAAATCATCTTCGATATGAATGGTTTGATTAGGAAATAAAATAGGTTTGACAAGTAGAGAAGTTTCTTTTGCTCGAACTGCTTTGCTCGAAAATATTTGATCAAATTTCAATTCAAAATTTTGATGAATATAATTTGCTACTTTCTTCGTTTTGAATTCACCAATCTCTGTGATAGAACGAAATTGATCTGAAACATTTTCGTTCCATTTACTTTTTGCATGACGCATTAAAAACAAATTTTTCATAACGCAACGAGTTTAAAAAGAAAAAGTAGTTAAATCTAATCATTATCTAATGAAAAGACTTAACTACTGTTGTATTTTTTTTAGGATTATTTTCTAAAGATTACCTTCGTAATTCTTAAAATCATTTTTTACCCAATCTGGCAATTCCATCGATTTTTTCTCTTCCATATCGTACATTACTTGTGTACTTTTTCCGATACAATGAATAACATCTTCGCCATTTTCGCTTTTACTTGTGACAATATATTCAAAATCGAAACTCTTATTTCCTAATTTTGTAACTCGTACACCAATACGGGGCTCTATCACATTTGGACGTAATTCTTTTTGATAACTCGCTTCCATATGCGCAATAACAAACATGTGTCGCGTCCATTGCCATTTTTTACTCGAAGCCATCATATAATAGGCTCTACCGATCTGGAAATATTCGAAATAAAATACATTATTTACATGACCAATTGGATCAAAATCACTCCAACGTGGTTCTAAAGGTTTAAAGAATTTAAAGTTTTCTATACTCATTTTTAATTGGTTTTTAATAATAATTAATCTTCAGGATTTGGATCAATAAATTCGTATTTGTACAATTTGACTAACCAAAAGAATACTGAAAATAAGATAGGTCCAAATATAATTCCGATAAATCCGAATAGATTTAAACCAACGATTACCCCAAAAATAGTAATTAATGGATGAACATCCGCCATTTTTTTCTGTAAAACTAAACGAATCAAATTGTCTGATAATCCAACAATAACAAAACAATAAATCAATAATCCGATCGCTTGCCCTGAATCACCTTTTGCTAATAGAAATAATGCTAAAGGAACATAAATTAATGCTGCTCCAACTACTGGCAACATCGCCGCAAAAATTGTTAGAATAAACCATGTAAAGGCATCATCAACTCCGAAAATAAGATATCCAATGTAGGCAATAATTGCTTGTAGAAAGGCTGTTAACGGCATACCTACTGCATTAGAAATGACCAAATCTTTCAAATCTTTGTTCATCTTCACTAAATTACTTGTTTTAAGCGGAATAGTTCTGTAAAACCAATTTTCAAGTTTTTGATGATTCATCAACATAAAATACAAAATAAGGAACGCAACCCCCAACTGAACTGTCATATCCATTGAAGCATTCAGTGTTTTTTCTAATAATTTACCTCCAACTTGTGTTATTTTTTCAATGTTTGTTGCACTAAACACATCGATATGAAATTTGGTTTGCAACATTTGAATAATTTTATTGACATCTGTTTTAATTTGAGCTGTGTCATTTAATAGTACCATTACTTTATTCGTTAACATTTGAATTAATAAATAAAGAGTTCCAATAATCAAAATCGCGCTACTAATCATTAAGATAATTACACTTGCTAATTTGTTCCATTTTTTTACTTTTACTAGCCATTGCAAAGGATTTAAAAGCAAAACATACAAACACAAAGCACCGAGAAATCCAGGGAAAAATGCTAAAAGATTTTTGGTAATTAATCCAAAAACTAAAAGTATTATTGCAATAAATGCTAACTGTAACAAGACATTGTTAGAAAGATAGTGTTTATTAGAGTTCATAGGTAATTTATTTGTTTATTAACAGTTGTTGATATTTCGTTATCAAATTCAATGCTAAAAATAGTTAATTTCTATAAACTTTTCTATTTTTAGACGTTGAATAAAATTTTACACATGAAAAAAATAGTCGGTTTAATCTTATCAGTTTTGACAATCTCTACATATGCACAAACGAAACAAGACAAAGTTGTTTTGGTAATTCATGGTGGTGCTGGTACAATTCTGAAAAAAAATATGACACCCGAAAAGGAAAAAGCGTACCGAGATGCTTTAGCTGAATCTTTGACAAAAGGTTATGAAGTCATCAAACAGGGTGGCGAAAGTGAAAATGCAGTGATAGAAGCCATAAAAGTAATGGAAAATTCACCTTTGTTTAATGCAGGAAAAGGAGCGGTTTTTACGCATGAAGGTAAAAATGAATTAGACGCTTCGTTGATGATTGGAAATACAATGCAAGCAGGTGCTGTGGCTGGAGTTACAACGATTAAAAATCCAATTTTAGCAGCAAAAGCTGTTTTACAAAATTCTGCTCATGTGATGATGGTTGGAAAAGGAGCAGAAGAATTTGCTCAAACTCAAGGTTTAGAAATTGTTGATCCAAGTTATTTTAAAACTGAGGAACGCTTGAATTCTCTTCAAAAAGTTTTGGAAAAGGATAAAGAAAAAATGGAATTAGACCATGATGCTAAAACACAAGCGTATGTTCCATTCAATTTTGTTGACGAAAAATTTGGTACTGTAGGCGCAGTTGCTTTGGATAATAAAGGTCATATCTCGGCAGGAACTTCGACTGGTGGAATGACAAATAAACGTTTTGGTCGAGTAGGCGATTCGCCAATTATTGGTGCTGGAACGTATGCAAATAGCGAAGTTGGTGTTTCGAGTACGGGTTGGGGCGAATATTTTATAAAAGCTGTTGCGGCATATGATGTTGCGGCTTTGATGAATTACAAGAAACTTTCTTCGAAAAAAGCTGGTGAAGAAGTTATTAAGAAAATTGGTGATTTAGGAGGCGATGGCGGAATGATTATTTTAGATAAAAATGGTCAAGCAAGTTTTCCTTTTAACACTGCCGGAATGTATCGCGGAAGTATTACACAATCAGGTAAGATAACTATCGAAATTTATCAATAAATTTGGAACACATTTTAAAATAAAGATATACAATACATGATAAAACAAATTTTACTTACAGCCACTGTTGTTCTTGCAAATTTTGCAACAGCGCAAGTAACCTCTATGATTAATGATAAAAATGTAGATGCTTCGACAAAAGTATATGGAATGGCTCCTTTAAGCGATGAAACAAAGGCTTATGAGAAGTTTAATTTTATGTTAGAAAATGCTGCGGCTATACAATTAGGAAAACCAATTTTGGAGTATGGATATCAATCATCTACTTTTCAAGCACAAGATAATGGAGTAATGATTTATATGGTAAAAGATAAGAAAATTGTCGATCAATGGTTGGTAAATCCTGCCTTCTACAATGTTTTTCATGACGGAATTCCGTATTCTTATGATACCGATAAATTAGCTGTTCTTGCTGATAAATATCCGTTGATTTATAAAGAAGAAAAACGTCAATATAAAACTGAAAAAGAATACCAAAAACAGCGTCCAGCCTTGTTTGCTGATCCTTATAATTTGATTATTACAGAACCAGATTTTACATACGAAGGATATTTTGATGTGCAATTTCCACAAAACGAACAATTCAAAAATTCTGAAGCTGCTATAGCTTATTTAAAACCAATTGTAGAGAAATTGACAAAAAAGAAATTTGATATTAATTATACAATTACTGAAAAAAATATTTTAGATCGTACACAATTTACAATAACAGTTGCAGGAGAAGAAAATATCTACAAAAAAATAAAATTAGATAATCTGCAAAAAGGAGATTGGCAATCATTAAGTTATGAAGCTTCGATTTTCCGAAAAGCGAATTAATAGAAAGAAAAGGTTTTTGAAATAATCAAGAACCTTTTTTTTATCCACAAAGATTCGTAATTTGACTTTTTAACCCAAAGAAATATGAATTCTAACTTCTATAAAATATTACAACACTCAAAAGAAAATCAATCAATTATTGCCGTTTACAATGATCCCGAAGGAGATAATTTTTGGGCTGGATATATTTTAGATTTTAATGACGAATTTTTTACGATGCAACACATTTCGAAATATGGTAAAAAAGATGGAATTTTAATCGAACCTTATTTTAAAATTAGTCGAATAGATGTTGATGATTACTGCAAATGTCTCAATTATTTGAAAGAACATCACACCGATTTGGATCAAGAAAATCCAATCACATTTAATGCAACAGCAGAAGAAAATTGGGTTCGTCAAATTTTAGGCGAAATAAATGATCAAACCGAATATGTATCACGTATTCAATTAAATAACAATAGTCGTTTTGCAGGTTTTATTCGGAATTTAACTGAAGATGATTTCGAGTTAAAATGTATTGGTTCGGAAGGAACGGACGAAGGCTCTTTGTATTTTCAGATTGATGATGTTTCGTCGATTCGTGTCAATGATTTAGAAGCTCGCAGAAGGTTATTTTTTTATAATTATCGTCGTTCTATCGACTTTTTTGATGAATAATCGAGAGATATTAAATAAAAAAATCCAACTCAAAACGAGTTGGATTTTTTTGATACTATGTGTTTAATCTTATCCGTTTACAGCTTCAACGTTGTCTACAACATCAGGCATCATTTGTTTTAAAATACCTTCGATACCATTTTTAAGCGTTGCTGTAGAAGACGGACAACCAGAACAAGCACCTTGTAATAACATTTTTGCTGTTCTCGTTTCTTCATCAAATTCAATTAATTCGATATTTCCACCATCATTTGCAACTGCTGGTTGAACATATTCGTCTAAAATAGCTTTGATTTGTTGTTCAACAGAAGAAAACTCTTCAGCAGATTTTACCACAACATGCTCAGGAGCTTCTGTTGTGAATTCATAAAATTCATCAAAAACAGGACCTCCAGCTTGTAAATAATTCGTAATAAACGAACGAACATCCATCGCCCAAAGTGACCAATCTTCTGTTTCGTTTTTCGTTAAAGAAACATAATTATCAACAATAAAAACTTCTTCAACAAAAGGATATTCTTTGTAAATCGCAACAGCTAATGGAACTCCAGCAGCTTTTTCTCTCGATTTTATCTCGATGATTTCTGGCGCTAACATAGAATTTGAAACGAATTTCATCGCAGCAGGATTAGGCGTCATTTCTGCATAAATAGAAATAGGAGCCTTTTTCATTGGTGCTAAAATTGCATTTTCTTCTAAATGTTCATTGATAATTTCTTTCAAATCTTCTGTAACATCAGCCCAATCAACAGCATCTATTTTTTCTATCGCAACAAAATTCGCTGTGATAAATATTTTTTGAATAAATGGTATAGTCAATAAAACTTGCGCTAAAGGAGATTCGGTAGCTGTAGATTCTTTATCGAATTCCACGCCACCTTGTGTTAAAGTCTCGTCACAAACGAACTTCATCACGTTATTATTTGGTGTAATTTCTTCGTATACTCTCATAGTTCTACAAAAATACGCTATAAAAATGTATCTTTATCATTAGAATTATAGATTTTGTTATGGCAATAATTAAAGAATTAAATGGGCATACGCCAAAGTTCGGTGAAAACTGCTTTTTAGCGGATAATGCTGTGGTTGTAGGAGAGGTAGAAATGGGAGATGATTGCTCAATTTGGTTTTCAGCAGTTGTGCGTGGAGATGTACATTATATCAAAATGGGGAATAAAGTAAATATTCAGGATAACGCAACGATACATGCGACGTATCAAAAATCGCCAACAACAATTGGAAATAACGTTTCGATAGGGCATAATGCTATTGTACATGGTTGTACAATACATGATAATGTTTTGGTTGGAATGGGCGCAATTGTAATGGATGATTGCATTGTTGAATCTAATTCTTTGATTGCTGCTGGTGCAATTTTAACCAAAGGAACGCATGTAAAAGAAGGAGAATTATGGGCTGGAATTCCAGCGAAAAAAATAAAAGATGTTCCAAAAGAATTGAAAGAAGGCGAAATAGAAAGAATCGCCAATAATTATTTGATGTATAGTAGTTGGTATAAATAAAAGAAAGCTCAGTCTGTAACTGAGCTTTTATTTTCTACTTCCAGAAATTCCAAACTTTACCATCAAAAAAGGCAATTGTTTTGGATAAGGAGAAATAATATCATTGACAACATGTCTATACGAGGTAAAATTATTCAATTGTTGTTATCATTTCCAGATTGTGGAACATATTGCGAATCAATTCTGGTTGTAGATTTTCCAAAATCTTCATTAAATATTACCTTTGTTGTTTAAGGTTTAACAAAACTTATACTAAGGAAAATAAAAACATTGAAAAAAGTATATTATTAATCATAATTAATCCAGACAAAAAAAATAAAATGCAGTTTTGTAACAAATTTTTATAAAGAATGTTGAAATGTTTCTAGTAATCAAATAATTACGTTTTTAGTTGCTTGTTAAATGTTTATTAAGTAAATAAAATATTATTAAACAATACGATATGGTAAAGCAGTTAACTTATGATGATTTTGGACATACGCTTCATCATAGTCAAATTCAATCGGTTGATGGTAATTATCTTGTTTTTGATAGACGAAATGATGATACAAAAATTGGAGAAACTTCTTCCATTTGTTTACTTCATACGAGAACTTACGAATCCGAAATTATTTATACAACAAATAATCAAACAGAGTTTGGTCCTGGAGTAGGTGCAGCCTCTTTTTCACAAATTGAGAATAAAGTTATTTTTATTCATGGTATTCGAAATGCGAATCAAGCAAATCCGTATTCGGCAACAAGAAGGACAGGTGTCGCAATTGATTTAGAATTTCCAAATCAGCCTATTTTTATGGATGCTCGAAATATAAATTTTCCCTTTACAAATGGTGCTTTGCGTGGAGGAACACATTCGCATTCGTGGCAAAAAGAGAAGAATTGGATTAGTTTTACTTACAACGATTATGTCTTGGAACAAGAATCCAAACACAATTCTAGTATAAAAGATCAGCGAGTGGTTGGAATGATGTTTCCCAAAAAAGTTGAGGTTGATTTTGATAAAACATTAGAGAATAATTTTGGTGAAATGTTTTCGATTATCGTTTCTAGAGTAGTGATAAATCCTAAAAATGGAAGTGATGAAATCGAAAAAGCTTTTGATGAATGTTGGATTAACTCAACAAACAATATCGCATTTCAGGGACATGTGCGTGATGAAAAAGGGAATTTGAAAACGGAAATTTTTATTGCTGAAATTCCAAATGAAATAAGGTTTGATGAAAACGATAATTTAAAAGGAACTTTAACTACTTTGCCAGATGTGCCAAGTTGTATTTCGCAGAAACGAATCACTTTTACTCAACATGGAATTAGTAATTTTAGACATTGGTTACGTTCTTCTCCTGATGGGAAAATCATCTATTTTTTGATGGAAGATGAATTTGATAAGACGCAATTATTTGGTGTAAATTTAGTTTCGAATGAAATTATTCAATATTCTTTTTTAGAAAATTCGATTACCTCTCCATTCAATCTTTCACCAAACGGAAAATATGCTATTTATTTTGTTAACGATAAAATATATCTAAATGATTTAACCGAAAAAAAATCTAAACAAATCTATCAAGTTCAAAAAATCAATAATGAATTAACGGGAATTCCGCATTTTTCTAACGATGGAAAAAAAATCTATTTTAATCAATTTGTTTCAAATAATTTCAATGAAAAGTTTATTCAAATCTTCGAATTAGAGTTATAAAACAAAATTGAAATATGTTAAAGTTCAAAGTTTTCTAAAAAATATTTGTCCCTTATAAAAAATATTTCTAATTTTAGTACAGATACTTAACCGAACCTAAGGTCTATGCTCTTATTCGAGTCTAACTAATGGGAATAAGAACTAAAAAAAACCTCCAATTTGGAGGTTTTTTTTATGTTTTTATTAGTCTTACTTCATACAAATCCTTGCGTCTGTCTTTCATCGTTTTTACAGTTCCATACTCATGCAACTCTTTTAGAAGATAAAGATCAACATCAGAAATCAGTACCATTTCTGTATTCGGAGTTGCTTCTGCTTTAACTCCATTGTTTGGAAAAGAGAAATCTGAAGGTGTGAAAACTGCCGATTGTGAATATTGAATATCCATATTATTCACACGCGGTAAATTTCCCACAGAGCCTGCAATAGCCACATAACACTCATTTTCTATTGCACGAGCTTGCGCACAACTACGTACTCGCGTATAACCATTTTGCGTATCAGTCATAAATGGAACAAATAAAATTTCCATTCCTTGATCGGCTAAAATACGGCTCAATTCAGGAAATTCGACATCATAACAAATTAGTAAACCTACTTTTCCGCAGTCGGTATCAAAAACTTTTATTTCATCGCCACCATTCAATGCGTAATATTTGAACTCATTTGGTGTAATGTGTATTTTACTATACGAATCTAATTTCCCCGAACGATGACATAAAAATGACGTATTATATAGTTTTCCTTCCTTTAGATGAGGCATAGATCCTGAAATAATATTGACATTATATGTAATTGCAAATTCTTGAATTTTCTTCACAATATCGTCCGTCATCGTTGCTAATTGATGCATCGCTTCAATCTCTTTCAAATGATTATATGGACTCATCAACGGCGAATTGAAAAATTCTGGAAACATAATAAAATCAGAGCCATAATCGCTTACCGCACTTACGAAAAACTCAATTTGATCATAAAAATCTTGTAAACCATTAAATAAACGCATTTGCCATTGCACCAAACCAAGACGAATAGTACGTTTTGTCGGTGAATTAGATTTCAATTCAGGTTCGTAATAGATATTATTCCATTCTAATAAAGTGGCGTATTCTAAGGATTCTTTATCATCTTTCAGATAATTTTTCAAGATTTTTTTAACATTAAAATCATTCGAAATCTGAAAAGCTAAAGTTGAATCATAAATTTCTTTACTTTTTACTTTTTCTATATATTGTCTAGGAGATAATTCTTGCGAATATTTATGATAATTTGGAATACGTCCACCAGCTACAATTGATTTTAGATTCATTTCTTCACAAAGCGCTTTACGTTCGTCATATAAACGTCTTCCCAAGCGCAATTGACGATAATTTGGATGAACAAAAACTTCAATTCCATACATTACATCACCTTCTGGATCATGTTTTAAAAATTTACCATTAGATGTTATCGTATCATAATTCGATTCGATATTCGTTTTTTTCGAATTAACCACAATACTTAATGCCGAAGCAACAACTTTTCCATCCACTTCAACACAAAGTTGACCTTGCGGAAAAATAGCTAATAATTCTTTAATTTCGTCGACAGTCCAAGTTCCAAGCTGATTGTGATAGGCTTCTTTTGTAGATTCAGTCAAATCACTATAATCTTCAAGAGTCAAATTTCTGACCTGAATATTCATTTTATTTAGATTTAGATTATGTTTGAATTTAGCAAATATTAATCCAATAAACAATTTTAAAAAATAAATTTAGACCTATCTTCGTATAGACTAATAAGCATGAAATGAAAGATGTAAAAATAGAGTTTAGAAAGCCTATTTATCCTGTGAGTGACGAATTAAATCATTATTTAGAGAAATATCATCGCAAAACAAAAGCGAGTGTAGAATATGATGATTTGATGCGTTTTTCGGGTTGTGTAGCATTGGAAGATAAGGAAGGAAATGATACGCATTGGTTAGGTGTTTATTATACCGACTCGGAACATCAGGAAATTCAAGATAGTCTAAACAGAATTTACACCTACTTACATTCAGACGGAGATGAGGAGTCTTTGCCTTATCTTGTTGTTGATTCTATTGATTATTGTACGTTCGGAAATTCGAAACCTTTTCGTATTCGGGTTCGTAATATTTTGAATGATAATTATACCAATTTTTACATCAAAAAAGCAGATGCTTCGCGTATTTATGGTTTAGAATTAGAAGATATTTTGTCTCCACATCGAATCAATTTTTTGGTCTACAAAAATACATTGATTGAAGAGCATATTTTAGGAATTCCAGGAGATGTTTTTATCAAAAATTATTTGGATAAATGTAATGATTTAGAGAAAAATCAGATTGCAAAAGAGTTTGTAAAGTTCAATGAACGCTGTTTTATTGGTCTTTTAGGTGATATGCGATCGTATAATTATGTGGTGATTCCAATTCACGATTTTGATCAAGTTATCTATAGAATTCGACCAATAGATTTCGATCAACAATGTTATGAAGGAAATTTAAAAATTTATCGACCACAGTATTTCAAAGAAAATAAAATTATGGTTGATTTGGTGAATAATCGCTTGAAACCAAATTCTGTCGATCAATATAGAAAAGAAGTAAAATCCTTGATTTCGAAAAGAATTTCGAATAGTTCGAAACGTTTTCGTGATTTAATGAAAATCATGAAAAATGATCATATTTCTAAACCAGAAAATGTTGCACAATTACGAACTGGTTTTGCAAAGTTTTATAAAGATCAATCTTACGAAAATTGTGAAAGAATGGGTGAAGTTCTATATAAAGCAATTGCGAATAGTTTGGAACAGATAAAATAAGAAAAGCTTCTCAAAAATAGAGAAGCTTTCTTTTTTTATATAATTTAGAAATTAGTTTTTTAATAACTGCTTTCTGAAACGTAAAGCAACCAATCCTGCCCCTATTACCAATAATGGTAAATAATCATCGATTGGTGCTGGATCAGCATCTTCAACATCTGTTCCACCACCACCGGTTCCTGGTCTAGCAGAACTTTCATTTTGATTAGTTGATTCAAAGAACGAAATCTTATTTTCTTGAGCAGATAGACCTATTGAACAATGCAAAACTCCTGCAACTAAGATAATTTGTTTTATATTTTTCATATTGTACTATTTTATTAGATGTTAAATTATTTGTTTACAACTTTTTGAGTCTTAACTTTTCCGTCTTCAGTCAGAACTTTTATAACTAAAATTCCTTTTGCAGAAGATTCAACTTGGTAAACACTTGCACGAATGTTATTTTTCACAAATATTTTTCTTCCTTGAATATCATACAACTCTACCGAAGAAATTTTATTTTGTTTTGCATCCACTACAATTGTATTGTTTTTAGTATAAACAATAACATTTTCTTTTGACAATTCATCTGTACCTAATGTTTTATTTGTATACACAAGTTCAAAACGAGTATCAAATATTCCTGCTTTAGAAGTGAATGAATAAGCTGATTCTGATAAGTTATGTACTTGATTTAACTCTTTATCTCTTAAATAAACAATCTGTCCTTTTTCAAACAACCCATCAGCTTTCTCTATATTGATTGTGTAATTTCCTTGCTCTAAAGTTTCAAAACCTAATTTTACGACATCATCAGTTTTAAAAGGTAAGCTGCGTCCTTGGATTGCATATGCTTCATTATTAATCAATGAGTAGATTGCTGAAGATCCTCTTTGCATCACTTTTGCATCAATTTGATTATCCGCATCGTTTGTAGCTCCATCCATATAAGCTAATAAAATTTGGCTAATTGTTTTACTTTCTTTTGATAAACTTAACCAAATTCTGTTTTTCTCTGCAATTGAATTTTTATAGAAAAATGCATCTTGCGAAGTTCTCATTGTATTGTTAAAATTAACTGTAGGTGTAGCTTGAGAAAGTCCTACGATAAATCCTTGTCCAACAGAAATGTTTGACAAATCAGGAATAACACCACCTACAACGTTGAATGCGGCATAATTATTTGCATATTCTGAAGAACCAACAGGGAATTGATGTGTCCAGAAATATAATGAATTAACATTCTCATTTGCTAATAAGAATTTTTCCACATTAATGTTAGAAGCATAAGGGTTACCAACTAAATTGTATCCATTTGCTGTAAATTGAACAGGAACTTTTATATCTCCATTGAACGGAACACCTAAAAATGCACCATTATGAATTGTATTTTGCCCTGTTGGTAAAGTGTTTTTAACACGGATAGAAACCCCTTTACCTGGTTCAAATAATTTTGAGTCTGTATCTGAAGTTAAAATCTGAGTAAATTCATCTGTTGTTTCATTATATGTCCAAAAACGATTGTATAATGTTTCCGGAGAGAATGAACGTATAGTTTGTTGCGATGCTTCCTGCTGAACCGGAGAAGACCAGAACGTCATATCATTACGAACCATCGATTTACTATCGCGGTTAACTGTAATTGCTCCTGAGTTAGCAACGTTTTGATTTTGGATTAAATTACCACCATTTTCTACAACTAATCCTGTAAGACCAGCTTGATTGTCGATCTTCCCATCAACGATTAAACGAGCACCTGACTTTACGACAACTGAACCTCCAGCATCTGAAACTGTAAACGTTTTAGCTTCTAATTGCGTATCAACTGTTACTTTACCTTTGATGATTACATCTTTTGTAAGATCCGGCGTTCCATTAGACCATGCAGTTCCGTCCCAAGTTGTAGAGTTTTCAGCTGTTGAACATTGAATTTTAACATTGTCAATAAATGCTCTTTTTGCCGATGTTTCTAATTTTAAAGTAGAACCAGCAGCTACGTTTTCAAAACTTACAGTTTGTGTTTCGAAATTATCTGCCATTTTCGCTGTATAAACAACATTTTTAGTTTCTGAACCTAATGTAACATTGACACTTCCTTCAATTGCTGTCCAACCTTTTACATCAAAAGAAACTATTACATTACCAGCTATTTGATCTAACACTTTTGATGTTATCCCCCCTTTGTTATTACTTGAACCTAACCTAATAGCATTTCCTGCTTGATAAACAGTAACTACAGTAGGAAAATTAGAATTCCCATTCCAAGCCTTATTAGATCCTGCAGTACTTGTATTATTACCATTTAAACCATCAAATGTTTCCTCAAAACAATAAGTAGCATTAGGATCTGTTACTGAAACATCAAAAGTTGTACTAAATTCGTTATAATTATTATTACTAACGGCAGTTGCATTAATAGTTGTAGAACCAATACCATCAAATGATAAGCTATTTCCGTTTATAGAAACAATAGAATTATCAGCAGAAGTATACACAATATTTAACCCTTGATCTGTTTGTGATGGTAAACCAGAAAAAGTGGTTCCTTGGTTTTGAACTAAAGCTTCAAAGTTATAATCTACTGTTTGGTTTGCTTTTGCAATTTCAAAAGTTATAGTAGCCGGATCAGAAGTTCCATATTGATTTGTGGCTGCTACCTGTGCTGTAAATGTTCCTGCTTGTTCAGGTGTACCTGAGAAAACGCCATTATCAAATGTAATTCCTAAAGGTAAAATACCTGTTTGAGTCCAAAAGGTAGGATTATTAGTTGCTGTCACAGCTCCATCAGGCAATAATACACCATAAGTTCCTGTAATTGTTCGTGGAGACACAACTGGTTTTTCCGTTGCTATTCCAGCGGCAGTCCAAGAAATATTATCTAAAGTAAGTTGTGGTCCTGCATTTCTAAATGTAATAACAGCTGCCTCTGACTTATTTATTTCTACTTCAAATGAATGAATAGTAGCATCCGTTTGTGCTTTTCCAAATGTTGGTGAAGTGTAAACAACTACATTATCTACTAATACTTCAATCTTTCTATTATTTGAACCTCCAGTAAAAGCTTTTCTGACATCAAAAGATAATTTTCCGATTCCATTAGAAATTGTAGTTTCTAATGTATTTCCTGAAGCTTGAAATAGGATTCCTTTATTTGTGATTGGATATGTACTTTCATTTCTTGCATTTGTATAATTCCATACAATTCCTCCTGTTTCTCCAGTAAATGATCCTGTTGCATAAGAACTACTTAATGCTGTTTGGGACTCAAAAGTTTCTGTTCCCTGTCCAAAAGCAAATCCTGATAACAATAATGTTAATAAGGATGATTTAAAAAAGTAAAGTTTTTTCATACGATAAATTGTTTTAAGTTTTTTTTAAAAAAAGTTAATTTTCTAAACTAATATTAATATAACATTAACAAAAATAATACATAAAATTTACTTAAGTATTTTTAAATGAATATCCTACAAAAAAAATCCGCTAACAAATAAATGTTAACGGATTAATTTTAAATAAAGGGAAAAAATACTATTAATAGTATGTATATCTTCTAACACCTGCAATGTGTTTTGCTAAACGCATTACTTGGTGACTGTATCCATATTCGTTATCATACCAAACATACATCACAACATTTTTACCATCGGCAGAAACAATTGTCGCATTACTATCGAAAATCGACGGAGCAGAAGTTCCAACAATATCCGAAGAAACCAATTCATTGTTCAACGAAAATTTAATTTGCTCAACTAATTCTCCGTTCAATGCAGCATCTTTCATCAAATTGTTTACCGCTTCTACAGAAGTATCTTTACTAACTTCTAAATTCAAGACAACCAAAGATCCATTTGGAACAGGAACACGAATTGCATTCGAAGTTAATTTACCTGCTAAACTTGGTAAAGCTTTTGCTACAGCACTACCAGCACCAGTTTCAGTAATTACCATATTCAAAGCAGCAGCACGTCCACGACGATATTTTTTGTGCATATTATCAACCAAATTTTGGTCGTTTGTATAAGCATGAATTGTTTCTAAATGCCCTTTTACAACACCTAAATTATCTTCAACAACTTTCAAAATAGGTGTAATTGCATTTGTTGTACAAGAAGCAGCTGAGAATATATTTACATTTTCTGGGCTATATTCTTCATGATTAACACCGTAAACAATATTCGGAACACCTTTTCCTGGCGCTGTTAATAAAACTTTATCAGCACCAACAGATTTTAAATGACGAGATAACGCTTCTTCATCTTTAAAAACACCTGTGTTATCAATAATTAAAGCATTATTAATTCCGTAAGTAGTATAATCAATTTCTTCTGGCTGAGCTGCAGAAATCATATAAACAGAAACTCCGTTGATGATTAAAGCATTATTTTCGTGATCAGCTACAACGTTTCCGTCAAAATCACCATGAACAGAATCATGACGTAACAAAGAAGCTCTTTTTTCTAACAAAACAGGATCGTTTTTATCACGTGTTACAACAGCGCGTAATCTTAATTGTTGACCTTTTCCCATTTGAGAAGCCAACTCACGAGCTAATAAACGTCCGATACGACCAAAACCGTATAAAACAACGTCTTTTGGTTCAACACTTTTTACATTTTTGCTTGCACCTAATTTCTCTTCAACGAAAGCTTCTGCCGAAGCGTAATTCCCAGAAATATATTCTTTAGCTAATTTTCCAACATCAAGTCTAGAAGCTGGTAATTTAGCTTCAGAAATAGCTTTAGCAATCGCTAATGTATCGTCGATAGCAATCTTTTTTTCTACAAATTCCTCAGCATACTGATGTAGATTTACGATGTCACTAACGTTTTTATCAACTAATTGATTACGGAAAATTACCAATTCAACAGATTGATCATACCATAAATCTGAAACAATTTTAATGAATTCTACAACCTTTTTGCTCATTTCATTGAAAGATGCAAGTTGTTGATCATAAGAAGAGTGGTTCATTTAATAAATGTTTATTTGTGTTTATTTACTTAATTCTTGGCAAAAGTAATCAATTATAACGATTTCGTACATTTTTTTTACAAAAACTAATTATTGTCATAAAAACACAACTATTCCTACGAAAATACTAAAATATAGAAAAAAAATAAATTTTTAATAGGAAATTTTAAATTTTATGAATACTAATAAGTAGCTATTAACCATTATTTTATTGTTTAATTTAAATTGAATTGAATTTTACGAAAACGTTTTCGTAAAATAATTGTTAAAAATTTTTATTTGCAAATTCGAAAAAGCGTTCTATATTTGCACTCGCAATACGGCAATAAACGCTGTGTTGGAGAGTTGGCAGAGTGGTCGAATGCGGCAGTCTTGAAAACTGTTGAGGGTCACACCTCCGGGGGTTCGAATCCCTCACTCTCCGCTGAAAGGGATTCTATTACTTAGAATCTCTTTTTTTGTATAAATAAAAAAGTTTTCTTCCTTTATTTTCAAATGGTTACTCGAAAATAAATCCATCATTGTAGGTATTTGATAAATCCCATTTTCATAGTGTAAACTGCTGTCGAACACTATGTTTACAAATTCTTTTTTCTGTAAAGTATTAGCTTTAGAATAAACAAATGACCCGGTCCTAAAATAACTATACATGTTTTTAAATAAATCCTGTTATAGTTACACACCAATTGATCTTAATCCTAAATTTACTATACAAAGGAGTTTTGATTATTAAAACTTCTATTATAGTTTTCCATCTTTTCTTTAATTTTTCTGACTGCAAATGCGCAGCATTTGGAGTTAAATAATCACAACTTGTATGTGGTCTTAATTCATTATAAGTTTTAATACTATTAGTAATTTTAATTTTTGTCTGATCAAAACCTAATGTGCTTTCATATAAATTAAATTCCATTTTAATTATTCCATTAACCCTTTCTGCCATTGTATTTTCATAGGGATCACCTTTTTCTGTCATACTTATAGCTATGTTATTTGAGAGTAATAAATCTACATATTTATGTGAGCAATACTGCGATCCTCTATCAGAATGATGAATTATAGATTCATTATAAAGCCTGTTATTTACTGCCATGTTAAGCGCTTCAATACAACCATCAGCTGATAAATCTTCACGGAAGCAATACCCCATTATTTTTCTTGAATAAGCATCTGTTATTAAACTCAGGTAACCCCATTGAGTGCCTAGTCGAACTTGTATACCGTAGTGTTTTTGGGCTTGTTTATACGTAAAGCCGCCTTTTTCTACTTGGCGTACAACAGCTAACTTAAAGCCTAAGGTGTAATCGCGTTGTGTACGCTTTTCTCTTTCTAAGTATGATTCTTTCATGATAAGTTGATTTGGTGTCAACTTATTTTAGGATAAGACATTCTTTAACAAAAAAGGCTCTTATCCAAGAATTTTATATTAAAGAAATGTTTTGGGAAAAAGTACTTTTTACCGAGCTTAAAACAAGGAATCGTCTTGTTTCTCCTCATGCGATACAACGTTTTTTCACTAACGTTAAGTAGCCTTTGCACATCTGCACTGTCGTAGAATTCGTGAACTTTGTTATATGTTTTAATTTATTTAATTTCAGTAATATACGAGTTAATTAAATAAAATAAATGATAAGAGGAAGTAGGGATAGGGTGATTCTATATTTCTTCTTTTCATTTTTTTGTTCATCCAAAAAAAACGAAACAAAAAAAGATGCCGACAGTAGTCTCTCAATGATTCAACTAACTAAATTATTTTCATAAAGTTGTCAACTCGTTCCACTCAGACACTCCAACTTTTTTTATTCCAATAATTTAGAATTGAATTTCATTTCGATACTAAATCGTCGGATTTTTAATTCCTTTTTCAATATTCAAATTCACTTATAATAACGAATTTTAAAGCTGTCATTGCTGAAGAGTCGAGTGTCAATTCTACGTAGTGAGCGTTAAAAATGATTTACTGTTCACATTTTATATGTGAATAATTTAAAGCATTTAGCGAGTAGTCGTTATTGACCGACTTGTAGGCACGGACTTGATTTTTTTTGGTTCGTTTTTTTTATCAAGAAAAAAAATGAACATATAATTTATTAATCAACTTGTAACAAGTTTACCTAAGCTCCACAAGAGCTTCTCCTTATAATTTCAAATGTTTTTTACTGTATGTAGAAGATTATTTTAGAAAAATAATTCATTTTCATGTTGAATCTTTTGTATTCTCTCTATTTTAGTAAGAAATTAATGATATGAATTTTAAAATACTGTTTTTATTTCTTACTTCTACACTACTTTTTGGTCAAAATAATTTTATAACTCCTTACGAAAAAGGAAATAAAAATCAAACTACAACCTATGATGAAATGAATGTGTTTTATCAAAATTTAGCGGAAAATTTTGAGACAATACAGTATGTAAAAAAAGGAGAAGACGATAATGGAAAGTCAATTTATGTAGTTGTTTATAATCCATTTAAAGAAAAAGATATAAAAGAATTACGTAAAACAAAAGCAGTGCTTTTCGTAAACAATGGAATTCATCCTGGAGAACCGGACGGAATTGATGCGACGATGATGTTGATGCGAGATTTGGCAATGAAAAAAATTAAACCGCTTAAGAATTTTATTATTGCTGCGATTTCGGCCTATAATGTAAGTGGTATGTTGAATAGAGGGGCTTTTTCGCGCGCAAATCAGAATGGACCTGAACAATATGGTTTTCGTGGAAATGCCAGAAATTATGATTTGAACAGAGATTTTATTAAAAATGATTCAAAAAATGCAAAAAGCTTTCAGACGATTTTTCATTGGTTGAAACCTGATGTTTTTATTGATAATCATGTAAGTAATGGGGCAGATTATCAGTACACATTTACCTATATTTCGTCTTTTAAAGCGCGTGTAGGAAATGTTTTGGGCGATTATTTTTATACGACATATCAAGCAAATAATCTAGCCGAAATGCAAAAAAATGGTTACGAAAGTACGCAATATGTGAACATACATGGCGATGTTCCTGATATTGGTTTTGCAGCTTTCGAAGATTCTCCACGCTATTCTACAGGTTATACAACATTGTTTAATGCACTAAGCACAATGCCCGAAACACATATGTTAAAGCCTTATGAAAACCGTGTAGACGCAACGTATAAATATATGTTGGTAAATCTAGAAAATTTAGATAAAGAATATTTGACAATCAGAAATTTACGAAAAGAAAATCTAAAACAATATCAGGTCGGAAATCAATATGGAATTCGTTGGAAAATAGATTCTACTCAATTTACAACAATGAATTTTAAAGGATTTGAAGCAGGATACAAGCCAAGTGCGGTTTCGGGAAAAGATAGATTGTACTATGATCGATCGAAACCATTTACAAAAAAAATTAAATTATTCAATTCTGCAAAACCAATTAGTTACATTACAATTCCGAAATATTATGTTCTTCCACAAGCTGAATATCGCGTTGTAGAAGCTTTGCAACGAAATGATATTCAAATGAAACGAATAGAAAATGATACATTAATTAACGTCGAATCGTATAAAATATCAGATTTTAAAACCAATAAAAATGCATATGAAGGACATTATAATCATTACGAAACGGTGGTTACAAAATCGATGAAATCGCTTAAATTTTTTGAAGGAGATTATATTGTGCCAACACAACAAGATGGAGTGAAATATATTCTTGAAACCTTAGAACCAGAGGCATTGGATTCGTTCTTTAACTGGAATTTTTTCGATGGAATATTAGGTCAGAAAGAATATTATTCGGCTTATATTTTTGAGGATACAGCTGCTGAATTATTGAAAAATAATGTGGTTTTGAAAACCGCATTTGAAGCAGAAAAAGCATTAAAACCAGAGTTTGCTAATGATGGCGAAGCACAGTTGGATTGGGTTTATAAAAATTCGCCTTATTTTGAGAAGAATACTTACAGACAATATCCGATTTATAGGATTCTTAATTAAAACCAGTTGTGCATTTTGAAATAAAATTATTCAAATAGATGGTTTAAGTTGTTATAACACACAATTTGTTAATTAAAATCTATTTGTTGAAATAGAAAAGGCAAAGGTGAAAAATTGTAAAAAGCTCTTATCTGTATTGATAAGAGCTTTTAATTTATAGTTTGATGCATTCTAAAAATCGTCTTCAATAATTTCTTGCACACGTCCAATTTGTCCATCCGTCAAACGAACTTTTATACCACGATGATGATAAGGCGCAGAAGTCAATAAATCTTTCACGATACCCTCAGTCAATTCGCCAGTTCGTTGATCCTTTTTCAATACAATATTAACCAGCATACCAGGTTTTATATTTGCTCTTGTTTTACCATCCATATTACAAATATCTTAAAATAAATGGAAAAGATATTCATTCTATCGTAAAGGAAATTAAAAAATACATTCATCTGGAAGGTAAAAATGAAATGGGATTGAATATGAAATTTATGAATTTTCTCTTTTATTATTTTATTTACAACCCAGCTGAAAAAATTTGAGATTGAATATAAAGGCAAGAATAACAAGAATACAACTTTCTTTTATTGGAGAGGGGTTGAGGTGAAAATCATAAAACTAGAAATAGGATTTGTTCGAGTGTTGTTCGATAATGTTTCGGAAAAAGTGGGCGAACAAAATAGGGGAGAAGTGAAGTGATTTTTATTTGAAATGGTAATTGATTTAAAAATTAATTATTACTGAGTATAAATAAGAAAATATAAGATAGATTTGGTCGAGTATTTAATTGATTTGGAATAAATTTAGAAGATAAATAATTCATTATGGAAAATTTACCAAATTTAAATAGTATTCATGATACTGATAAAAGCGTTGGAGCGATAAGTATTTTCAAAGGCGAATCTAGTAATGTAACATCAATTCAATTATTAGAAAAAAGTGTTTTAAAAGAGCACAGTACAAAAATACCTGCTTTGCTTTTATGTGTTACTGGAAAAGTAGTGTATTCAGATGAAAATGAACAAACAATAGAATTAAGCTCTAGTGACTATATAACGATAGAACCAAATGTTATACATAAGTTAGAGGCTTTAGTAAATAGTCAGTTGATTTTAGTAAAATAAGATCATCAATAAAATGAATTAATATTTCTTGATATGCACGAATTACATCTATTATTAATTTTCCATTTAATAGGCGCTACGATATGGGTTGGTGGACATATTATATTAAGTTTGGTTATTTTACCACAAGTATGGAAAGAAAAATCGATAGAGAAATTGTTCTCTTTTGAAAGTAAATACGAACGAATAGGACTTCCAGCTTTATTAGTTATGGTTATTACAGGAGTAAGAATGTCTTATATCTACACGATCAAGATTAGTAATTGGTTTCAATTCGAAAACCCCATTGAAAGAGTTGTCTCATTAAAACTGATAGGCTTAGCAACAATTGTATTATTGGCTTTGAGTGCTCAATTTTATGTGCTTCCTCGTTTAAAAACAGATGATACAAAACTTCCTCTCATGACATTTCATATTATAGCGGTGACAACGATTAGTATAATCATGTTAATACTAGGTAGCTTCGTACGATATGGTGGTATTTAGATAAATATTAGTAGTTTAGCCTATCTATTTATTAAATTTCTTGTTATAGTTTAGTAGAGAACAATAGTAACAAAGTAGCTATGAATCATTCTTAGGTAATGGTATTTGTAATCCAGTTTTAACTGTATGCATGTTGACAAAAGTTTTAAAACGTCGTATATTCGAGTTACTAAAAAATAATTTTCGAGTCAAGGATTCGTATTCTCGCATAGTATTAACCACCATAATCAATGCAAAATCTACTTCACCTGTTACATAATAACATTGCTGAATTTGAGGAGTTTTATTGAAAGTTGATTTTATTTCATCAATAAATTCAATTTTATCTGTATCCAATTCAATTTCTACGAACAGCTGTCGTACTTCATGACTTCGTAGACTTTAAATATAATTATTTTAGTTTTAATTTTAGTATTTCATAAGGAGTTTTTC